>JAZSOX010000021.1:0-2944 GCA_045537175.1 Bacilli bacterium | reverse complement strand
AATTTTAATACTCATTTTTAAATCATATAAATAATTTAAAGCTTCAATTGGAGTCATTTCTAACGGATTAATATTACAAATTTTTTCTTTAATTGTTTCTTCCTCTTTATCTTCTAAGAAATCAAAACTAAGTTGTATTTTTTCTGTTTCTTTAACTGGTTTTTTACCGCCTGACTCGTATTCTCTTAATATTTCATCGGCTCTTTCTAAAAGTGTTTCTGGCATTTCTGCAAGTCTTGCTACGTGAATACCATAACTCTTATCTATTGCGCCGTTTTTAATTTTATGCAAGAACGTTATTTTACCTTCGTTTTCTACCGCTGAAACATGCACATTCTTTATAGTTTTGTATTTCTTTTCTAAACTTGTAAGTTCATGGTAATGAGTTGAAAATAAAGTTAGAGATTTTATATTATCGCTAATATATTCAAGGATTGCTTGAGCCAAACTCATACCGTCGTATGTTGCGGTTCCTCTACCTAATTCATCAAATATAATTAAACTATTTTCCGTAGCATTTACTAAAGCATTTCTTGCTTCTTTCATTTCCACCATAAATGTAGATTCACCACTAACCAAGTCATCTGATGCACCAATTCTAGTAAATATTTTATCAATTATTGGTAAATTTGCTTCTTTAGCTGGTACAAAAGACCCCATTTGAGCCATTAATACAATTATGGCAATTTGTCTCATGTAAGTTGATTTACCACTCATATTAGGCCCTGTAATTAAAAGTGTACTGCTATTTTCATTCATCATACAATCATTACTAACGTATAAATCTCCACTTACAATTTCTACTACCGGATGTCTTCCATCTATTATTTCCAACTGTTTATCATTGTTAAGCTTTGGTCTAACTAAATTTAATTCTTCACTACAAATTGATAAAGATAGTATCGCGTCAATACTGCTAATAGTGTCAGCAGTTTTCTTTATTTTTAAAATTTCTTTTTTAATAATATTCTTTATTTCAATAAATAAATTATATTCAAGTTCAATAATTTTCTCTTCAGCATTTAAAATCATTGCTTCTTTTTCTTTTAGTTCTGGTGAAATAAATCTTTCACAATTAGTAAGTGTTTGTCTTCGTTCCCATCCAAAATTTTCTTTTACTTCTTTAGCCTGACCTTTAGATACTTCAATAAAATAACCAAAAACTTTATTAAATCCAACTTTTAAATTTTTAATACCTGTTTCTTCTTTTATTTTATTTTCGAATTCTGATAAGAAATCTTTTCCACCGCTTCTTATACTTTTCAATTCATCTAATTCATTATTATAGCCATCTTTTATTAGATAACCTTCTTTAATCCCAATTGGCGGATTATCATATAAACTCATTTCAAGTAACATATAAATATCTTGATGAGTTTCAATATTTTCATCAAATTCTAATTCTTCTAATATTTCTTTAATTCTTGGCAATACTTTTAAACTACTTCTGAATTGTAGTAGGTCTCTCCCGTTTACGTTACCAGCTGTAATTTTGCCACATAATCTTTCCAAGTCATATATTTCATATAATAAATCTTTTAATTCATCTTTTAAAATAAAGTTATTATTTAAAATTTCTATTTTATCATATCTCTTATTTAATTCTTTTATATCTTTTAAAGGGTGCATCAAAAAGCTTTTTAATTTTCTTGAACCCATTGCAGTTTTACATTTATCAAGTAACCATATTAAAGAATAAGTCCTATCTTTTAAACGAATTGTTTCAAATAATTCTAAGTTTCTTACTGAGTGTATATCCATTTCCAAATAATCAACTTTTTGAATTTCTTTACATTCGTTAAAATGAGCAACACTCTTTAATTCTTTTACTACTAAATAATAAAATAAATGTTTAACACCAGCTTTTTTACGAGCATCACTAAGTGCATTTAAAAAATCCAAATCATCACTATAATACTCACCACTAAACACAACATCAATACCATATTTATTTTTAAGTAAATCTACTAATGAAACATTTAAATTATCTAATAATACGATTTCTTTTATTCCTAAATTTAATATTTCACTTACAAGTAAATCTTCTTTTTTTTCTAAACTCAAACTATTAAGTTCCCCAGTTGAAATATCTGCATAAGTAATAATATAAATATCGCTAAATTCTAAAATACTAGCAATATAAGAATTTGTTCTTTCGTCTAACAATTCAAAATCAGTAATTGTACCTTTACTTATAACATCTACAACTCCACGACGCACAGTTTCTTTGGTAGCCTTAGCATCTTCTAATTGTTCACATATGGCAACACGATAACCCTTATTCACTAATTTTTCTAAATATCCTTTAACAGCATGATATGGAACTCCACACATTGGTACTTTCTCGTCAAGCCCAGCAGATTTACCTGTTAAAGTTAATTCTAATTCTCTTGATGCAATTTCACCATCTTCAAAAAACAATTCATAAAAATCACCAAGACGAAAAAATAAAAGTTCTTCTTTGTATTGATCTTTTATTTCCATATATTGTTTCATCATTGGACTAAGTTTTGTTCTATCTACTTCATTTCTTTTCATAACGTATTTTATTATACTAATTTTTATAATTATTTACAATTGAAAATTTACAATACTTTATTTATACTTTAGATAAAAAATTATTTCCTTACAACTTTTTTGTTGAAATGTTTGATTTACCGATTTATTCTTTTGATTAGATATGTTAAAATGAATTTGAAGGTCAGTTATAACTAACAGAAAGGATGAATATTTATGCCTCAAAAATATACAAAAAGATTTAAGAAAAAAGTAACTGAATTAATAGTATTAAAAAAATGTTCTACTAGTTATACAGCAAGAGAATTTAATGTTCCTCTTAAAACTGTAGAAAATTGGATTACGGCATACAATAAAGATAATCATTGTTTTGATGAAGATCCAAATCAAAAACCTATGGATTTAGATTATGAATATTAGAATAGTT
>JAZSOX010000080.1:0-2261 GCA_045537175.1 Bacilli bacterium | reverse complement strand
AGTAGAAGAAAATCAAAGAGACGCTGAAGTAAAACTAGGTGTTAAAGTAGAACAAGCAGAAGGTGAAAAATGTGAAAGATGCTGGATGTTCTCAAATACAGTAGGAGAAGATAAAGAAAATCCTACAATTTGTCATAGATGTAGTGAGGTTTTGAAATAAAATATAAATAATTGCAAAAAAATGTAGGGGTCGCTGCCCACAGCGACCCGCAAACTTCAGAGAAACTACTAAGCTAAATATAATAAACAGGCGAAAATATTAAATTTTTAAACAAAAAGGCTTCATTAATCGCCCCATGTTTTCAAGAAAATAGAAGAGTAAATAAAAAACAAACTAGATTTTTCAAAATCCAGTTTGTTTTTTATATTTGCAATTAACGTAAAAAAGTGCTATAATATTAAGGTAAAATTTAATTTTACATAGCCATGACTTAAAAATTAATTACAAGAAAGAGAGGATTATTATCGATGGCAAAAATTATTGTTACAAAACTTGATGGAGAGCGAGCTTTAGTAGACACCAATAGCAAATTTGAAACATGCACCAGGTCTGGTTGTGTGCTTGTTACAACTGGACGAGATGTAGTAAAGGATTTGTATTTGAATCCTATTAAAGAGTCTTTGGAAGAAGTTCAGAAATTTATCAATGAGGTAGAAGCTGAAGCTACAAATGCAAAGCTTGACTTGATTTTAGAAAATCAGAGAAAAATTCTGGAAGCGTTAAGAATAAAGTAACAGTACAAAAAAATCAGTGGAAATCCCACTGATTTTTTAGTGAACTTAAATAAAAAGCCGAAAATATTAATTTTTGAAACAAAAAGGCCTCAGTAATCGGCCCCATGTTTGCAAAAATTAATTATTTTCGCTCATAATGTTTAATGAAAATTTTTAAATTTTCATTAAATCGATGAAATGTGAGCAAGACAAATTTTACTACCCGAATAATTTGAATAGTTAAAAATTTATAAAAATATTAAACAAATTTTTAGGAAAATTAGAATTGAAGTTTTTTATAAATATCTCCACGATTATTTACTGTAATAATAAGAATTTTTTTAGAATTAATATTTATAGAATAAATTAATCTAAAAGAGCCGAACTCTTAAACGAAATAAATTTTCATTTTTAAGACCTAATAATTTTTTGACATCACCATCAGGCAATTTGTTTATTGAACTAATTATTCGCATTTGCTGGGATTTGGATTGCTTATGTATAAACTTGAGAGCATCAGATTTGAATTCTATTTTATAGTTCATAAGCAATCACCTTCCAGTCCTAATTCTTTTAATGCATCTTCATAAGATATTGTAGGAGAATTATCGCTTAAAGAAGCAACAGCTTTTAAAGCATCTATTTTATCGTAAATATCCATTTCTTTAATATTAGCATTTGAATCAATTTTTAACAATTCTGAATCTAATAATTTTTCCAATAATGGTTTAATTGAAGATAATGTTTCATCATTAAAAATTATTACCATACTCAGTATTTCTCTTTGTAAGTCTGACATACTTTAATACTCCTTTCATAAAATTATTTTTTTAACCTTATATCATCACCATAAAATCTATATATATCATAATAACCAATAAATCTAGAAACTAAACGTTCGTCATATGTATTAAATAATCCTTTTAAATCTAAGTTAGTTGAAATTATTGTTTTTAATGTTTTTCCATTTTGATTTAAAAGTCTTGTATTTATTATTTTATAAAGCTCAGTAAATTTCATACTGTTCATCGTTTCTGTGCCTAAATCATCTATTACTAATAAATCAACTGTTAATAAATTATTTGAAATTCCAGTTTGGTTTTCTGGCTTTGCAAATAAATCTGAAATTAAATTTTCAAGCATAACTGGTGCTGTTTGGTACATTACAGTTTTTCCTTGTTTTAACAATTCATTAACAATACAGTTTGAAAGAAATGTTTTACCAAGACCAGTTCCACCTGTAAATATTAAATTTTTTGTTTCTGCATCATCAAAATTATTTATAAAATTTTCAGCAGCTTTTTTAATGTCAATTATATTTTCTCTAGGAGAAATATTTGTGTTATATTTTTTTTCATCGGCTTTATCAGAAAATAAATTAATATTAAATTTATCAAATGTTTGATTATCTATATTATTTATATTTTTCTGATTATATTCTAAATTATATATTTCTTGTTTTAAGCAATTACACATAGATGATTTTCCGTTTTCAAAAATATATCCGGTGTCTTGACAATATTTACAATCATATTTTGGTAATAAAT
>JAZSOX010000066.1:0-5625 GCA_045537175.1 Bacilli bacterium | reverse complement strand
AAAGAAAATAGTTTAGATAAAAAATTAGAAGATATTATGAATAAATTAAATATCTTAACTATAGAAAAAGAAAAATTAGAAGCAAATATTAGTGAGTTTAAATCTAATAAAGATGAATTATCTAATAAATTATCTTTATTAGAAATGGAAGTAAGTAAAAGTAATTCTGAATATAAAATGGTATCTAATGAACTTAATACGGTTAGCGTTAATGTTGGTAAGTTAAATGTTAAATTAGATAATCTATTATTATATTTAAACGAAGAATACAACATAACTTATGAATACGCAAAAGAAAATTATGAGTTAGATATTGAAATTGACTTAGTAAGAAATAAAGTTCATAAATTAAAACATCAAATTAAATCTTTAGGAGAGGTTAATGTTGGAAGTATTAAGGAATACGAAAGACTTAACACTAGATATGAATTTTTAATTAATCAAAAGAATGATTTAGAATTATCCATGAATAATTTGTATGAAATTATAAATGATATGGATAATATTATGACTGAAAAATTTAAAACAACTTTTGATAAAGTTAGTGAAGAATTTAGCAAAGTGTTTAAAATTATGTTCCAGGGTGGTGTAGGTAAGTTAGAACTTACAGATCCAAATGATTTTTTAAATACTGGTGTAGATATGATAATAGTACCTCCTGGAAAGAAAATTCATAATACTCAAAGTTTATCTGGTGGCGAAAAATCGTTAACAGCAATATGTTTACTATTTGCTATTTTAAATGTATCTCCGGTACCTTTTATAATATTGGATGAGGTAGAAGCTGCCCTTGATGAAGTAAATGTAGATTTATTTGGAGAATTTTTAAATAAAAAGAAAATGGATAGTCAGTATATTTTAATTACCCATAAAAAGAGAATGATGGAATATGCTGATGTATTATATGGTATTACTATGCAAAATGCTGGTATCAGTAAAGTAGTAGGAGTTAAATTAGAAGATAATTAATTATCTTCTTTTTTTGTTATCTTTAAAATAAAAAAGACGTAACCAATTGGTTATCGCCTTATAATTAAAACAATTAATTTTTATATTTCTCTCATCTTATCTTTATTTTTAAATGGTTGTTTTTTATCAATTTTATCAACAAATAAGATTCCGTTTAAGTGATCCATTTCATGTTGAAAAGCAACAGAAATATCTTCGCGAACTCTTATTTCTTCAAGTTCACCATCTATATTTTGGTATTGAACTTTCATTCTTGCGTATCTCGGAACAATACCATCAACTTCACGATTAACGCTTAAACATCCTTCTCCTTCGCCAACATAAATTAATTCTTCACTATGACTAATTATTTTGGGATTAATAATTACATAATTTTCAAATTCACCTTCATCAATTTCTTCTACTATTACAAATATATTTTTGGGAATTCCCATTTGAATGAATGCAAGCCCCATGCCTGGTCTTAAATCGTATTTTTCATAATATTCGGGAATTTGACTCATTGTAAGATAATCTATTACATCTTGGATAAGTTTTTTATCTTCTTTTGGTAATGGAAATGTAACATCATTGCTTTTTGTTCTTAATATTTTATTTTTTTCATCTAATATATTAATTTCCGGTAGTTTCATTTTTCTTACTCCTATTCAAAGTTACCATTTTTGTATATTCTAACTCTTGTTCTAATTTGTTAATTGCATCTGTATAAGCATCCATTTCCTCTTCTGATAACGCATCATTTCTAATTAGAAGATTATAATGGTCAATCATCATTTCTAATTCTTCTACAGTGTTATTTGGTCTTTCAACTAGCTCTCTTTCATAAGTTCTTTCATAATTTATGGCAAACATAGCTAAATCTCTAATTCTTGTAAAGTCTGCTTTATAATAACCATCTTTACTTTTTTTTCGACAATAAATTTCTACAAAGGTAGCCATGTCTCTTTCACATCCATCAGGTAAATATTTATTTCTTAAATAAAATTCATATCCATATCTAATATGTCCCATTTCTTCTCTAAATATAGGTATTTCTCTTAAATAAGTGTAGTATTTTTCTATAAAAAGTTTCATAAAATCTGGATTAGTTAGTTTTTCTTTGTAGTAATATTTTAAGAATATTGTATCATAAAACTTTTTATCTTCTTTGAAAGATATACCATATTGTAACATCTTTGGTGAAGTATTTTTCCCTTTTTGATATTGTATTCCTAATGTTCCTTTAAAGAATTTTTTTGGTAATAATCCTTCGTCGATTAAGTAACATATTAATTCTTGTTCATGTTCAAATTCATTAGTAAATTCTACAATGTCTTTTAGTTTTTCTTCGTTGATATGTTCAAAACCAGGTATTTTAGAGTATCCTGTAATTTCATAGCAATCATTTTTTAAATAAACTACTAAACTATATTTCATACATATCCCCCTTATATATGCTTAATTATATCATATATTCTGCGGATTGTCAAAAAGTGTCAAATATAATTAATTCCTTTTAGGTGTTAAAAGGAGTAGAATAGTGCAAAATCTTTGAAAATATTAGATTTTATGTTATTATTATTTTGGTGTTTTATATGAATGGAAAAAATATCAGAAATTTTTCGATAATAGCTCATATTGATCATGGGAAAAGTACTTTAGCGGATCGTATTTTAGAGCTAACTGGAGCAGTTACTGAAAGAGAAATGAAAGAACAATTACTTGATAGTATGGACATTGAAAGAGAACGTGGAATTACTATTAAATTAAATACAGTTAAATTAAAACATACCTATAATGGGGAAGAATATATCTTAAATTTAATAGACACTCCAGGTCATGTTGACTTTTCTTATGAAGTTTCTAGAAGTTTAGCAGCTTGCGAAGGAGCTATTTTAGTTGTAGACGCAGCTCAAGGAATTGAAGCCCAAACTTTAGCAAATCTTTATTTAGCAATGGCTAGTGATTTAGAAATAATTCCTGTTATTAACAAAATAGATTTACCTAATGCTGATATTCCGAAGGTTACAAAAGAATTACATGATGTTTTAGGATTTAATGAGGAAGACATCATTTTATGCAGTGGAAAAACTGGCGTTGGTGTAGATAAGTTACTTGATAGAATAGTCGAAAAAGTACCTGCACCTAAAATAGATAAAGAAGCTCCTACTAGAGCTTTAATATACGACTCTTATTTTGATAGTTATAAGGGAGTTGTTTTACTAATTAAAGTAGTTGATGGCGAAATTAAAGTTAAAGATAAAATCAAAATGTTTGAATCAGATAAAATATTTGAAGTTACAGAGTTAGGAGTTAAAAATCCTAAAGAAGTACAAGTTAAATCGTTGTCTAGTGGTGAAGTAGGTTTTTTAGTTGGTGCTATTAAAGATATATCAAATGTTCATGTAGGAGATACAATAACTATAATAGGTAATGAAGCAAAAACTCCATTAGATGGATACCAACCAATGAAACCAATGGTATATTCTGGTATTTATCCAATAGAAGCTAATAAATATGAAATATTGAGAGAAGCTTTAAATAAATTAAAATTAAATGATGCTTCATTAATTTTTGAACCAGTAACAAGCGAAGCATTAGGTTTTGGATTTCATACAGGTTTTTTAGGATTACTTCATTCTGAAATAATTACAACTAGATTAGAAAGAGAATTCAATCTTGATATAGTTGTTACTAGTCCGACTGTTGTTTATGAAGCTTATCTTACAGATGGCACTAAAGTAATGGTAGATAATCCAAATAAAATGCCTCCAAGAGAAAAATTAAGTAGAGTATTAGAACCATTTATTTATACAAATATTATAGCTCCATCAAATTATGTTGGTAGTATTATGGAATTATGTCAAAATAAACGAGGAATTTATAAATCAATTGAATATATAAACGATACAAGAGTTAATATTCATTATGAATTGCCATTATCTGAAGTAGTATATGATTTTTATGATAAATTAAAAAGTAGAACTAATGGGTATGCTTCATTTGACTATGATTTAATCGGCTATAAAGAAAGTAGTTTAGTTAAAATGGATATATTGCTTAACGGAGAAAAAGTTGATGCATTATCTATGATTATTCATAAAGATTTTGCATATGAAAAAGGAAGATCAATTACTCAAAAATTACGTGAAGTCATTCCAAGACAAATGTTTCAAGTTAGTATTCAAGCTAGCGTTGGTTCAAAAATTATTGCTCGTGAAAATATAAGTGCTATGCAAAAAAATGTACTTGCTAAATGTTATGGTGGAGATGTATCTCGTAAACGTAAGCTTTTAGAAGCACAAAAAGAAGGTAAAAAGAGAATGAAAATGGTGGGAAGAGTTGAAGTACCTAGTGAAGCTTTCCTTAGTATATTAGGTGGTGATGATAATGGTAAGTAGTGAACAAGAAGCGAAGATGCTAGAAGAAACTAGATTATTAGTTGATTTGTTTTTAAAAACGCAAGAGTCTGATATTGCATTAGAAAAAAGAACTGGTATCTCATCATCTACTGTAGGAAGAAGATTAACTAATAAAAAAAGAATAATTAATGTTTATGGTAGTGATATTGGAACTTCGCTATACGAACAAATAATGGAAATTAGAAAAAACAATTTACAAAAAGGCAAAAAAATTGGTGGCCAAAAATCAATGCTTAATAATGTATATGTAAAAGATGA
The DNA here is from genome assembly GCA_045537175.1 of Bacilli bacterium. Lineage (GTDB taxonomy): Bacteria > Bacillota_I > Bacilli_A > RF39 > UBA660 > SIG200. The sequence continues at coordinate 997 of JAZSOX010000066.1, read as the reverse complement.
AAATGGTAAATTTTCTGGGAGTACTAAATTAAGATTAGATGTTATATATGATGGTGAATTATTACAACAACATTTTTTATTTCATCTAGCTTTAACATTTAGAGCAAAACCAAAAACAATAGCTGATTTATTTCAATTAGATGAAAAAAAGCTATTGGAAGATTTGATTGGTGTTAGTTTAGGTGGTTACAATTCATTATTGTATCTTTTATATCATGATAATACAGACCAAGATTTAGTAAAACAAAATATTATTAGTTATTATAGAGACTTATTAAATGCAATCAGTAAAAAGGATAATGAAGAAAAAGCAAGGCTAATTAATTTAGTGAGTGATGAAAAAGCGTCATTAGTAAAAAAGTCTTTAGAAGAAGGAAAAACAAATATTTCTAATCTTACTGATGATGAAATAGAAATACTTTTTAGATATCAAATAAAATATGTTTTATCCGTAACCGAGGTAGCAAATACTTTTGGTATAGATGCAAAAATTTATGAAATGAGAATATCTTCATTAAATTTGTTAGCTGAAGATAAAAATTCTTTAGAAATAATTAGTGATTTACCAAGTGGTAGAAAGTAGTAATATGATGGAAAATAGTAGTAGTGTTTATATTCATATTCCATTTTGTAAAAATATTTGTGCTTATTGTGATTTTTGTAAGGTTCTTTATAACAAGGAATGGGCAGTAAAATATTTAAAAAAATTAAAAGAAGAAATAAAAGATAGATATATGGGAGAACAAATCAAAACGATTTATATTGGTGGTGGTACTCCTAGTGCTTTATCTTTAAAAGAAATTGAGTATTTGTTAACTTTGACTAAGTTGTTTAATACAGATATTTTAGAAGAATTTACATTTGAGTGTAATATAGAAGATATAAATGAAGAATTATTAAATATACTTGCTAAATTTAAAGTTAATAGATTAAGTATAGGTATAGAATCATTTAATAAAGAAAATTTATTATTAATGAAAAGAAATGTTGATTATAA
>JAZSOX010000150.1:0-2758 GCA_045537175.1 Bacilli bacterium | reverse complement strand
TATTTTAATTTTATTTAATATATTCTTCATAACTTAAATATTTACCATCTTTTTGCATTACTAAATATATATAGTTATTTTGTACTTCTCCAATTAGAGTATCTTTTTCTAAATAATCGTATAGATTTACATTAACATTGGTAATACCACCATACCAATAATCTATGCCATCATTTCCTTGCAAAATTAAAGTATTACCATATCCTTCTTTATCTCCAATAAATACCACTATTCCACCATTTATTAAAGAAACCGGACTACTCTTGTCCACTTCAATTTTTACACCATTTTTATATAAAGTATAAGCATTTTTCTTTAAATCATCACTACTAAATACTAAAGCGGTATTTTCATTTAATTCAGGTACTATTTTGCCAACATTATCTTGATACCAATTATTAATCTTTGTGAATTCTAGAGAATCTTTAAATATATATTCATCAATTAAAGCTTTATTATTACTATCGAGTTTTATAAAAATACAAATACTTATTACTAAAATAACACTTAATAATAATCTAGTTATTAAATTCTTTAAATATTTTATTTTCTTGTCATCTAAATTATTATCAATATTACTACTTGGTTTTTTGTGACTTATTCTAGTATATTCATCCATAATTATTATTCACCATTAAAAATATATGCGCTTATAACAAATTATTTAACTCTTTTTAAAATCATTCCTACTCCTAAAGCATCATAATCGTTAGGTAATTCAATAACTTTTTCTCCTCTTAAAGTGCGTTGTGAAATACTTGAATCGGTAATTAAATTAGAATTTCTATCAGAAGAATTATAATCAAATATATAATGTAAAAATATAATACCTTCTGGTTTAACTAATGAACTTATTCTTTTTTCATATAGTTTTAAATAATCATAACTCCAACCTTTACCAAAGTATTTATCGAAATAGTCTAATATATTTGAAAGCAGCACAAAGTCATAAGTAGAATCAAATTCTACTTCTAATCTATATGCATTAGCATCCCTAAATGTAATATTTACTAACATTAAACGACGTTTTAATTCCTCGTAATTTTCTCTACTAGCTAAATAATTGTTATAACAAATTCTAGCATCTATAACTCCCAAATTAATGCATAACATTTGAAATAAGTTTAAATTTGTACCCATTTCTTTTTGAATTTTATAATTATATTCAATAATTTCACGCCAAAAAACTCTATATTTTTTATCCATATAAGGCAATAAATCCAGCATTAACTCTGTTAAATATTCTAAAGAAGTATTATCATTACAAATTATTTGCATATATTGTAAAAATTCTTCATAACTGTATTTTAATATCATTGCTTTTTTAAATCCTAAAGCATAATATTCAGTTAATTTATTTGTATCAAAAGTATCTATATTAGCAATTCCTTTTTCAACTAAATTAAAAACATGATCCCCACTTGCTAATACTGACAAAGCACTATCTTTACCCTCAAAATTAACTTTATCTAAATATCCCTTTATATTTTCGTTAGTCCAATAATAAGATTTATGATATTCCGAAAAAGAAATACCAAAAAGCGAGACTCTTTTATCCAATACTTGTTTATTGATTAATCCTTTAGCTCCTTCAATACATTTCTCCATAAATTATTTCTTCTTCCTAAGTAAAACCATACCACTAAATGCTTTATTTCCAGGTAAAGGTGGTAGATTAATAATTTCTTCATCTGTCAAATCTTTTGATGTTACCAAGTGATTACCAATCACTGTTGTTTTTACCATTTTATCAGTTATTCCATGAAGCATAATATATTTTAAAAATATTATTCCTTCTGGTTTTAATATTTTCTTTAATGAATCTTCATATTTTTTAAATTCCTCATAATCCCAATCAAATTTCCAACGAATAGAAAAATAATCCAAAATATTAGAAAGTAAAATAAAGTCATATTGAGAATTAAATTCGCTTTCTAAATTCATTGCATTTGCACATTTAAAATTAATATTAGCTGTTCCCAAACGGTTTCTTAATCTTTCGTAATGCTCTTCATTTACTAAATAATTATTTAGCTCATTCATATTTTCAAAATTATTAGCAAAATTTAACATTCTAAACAAATTCAACTTAGTATGATTATTCCTTTGCATTTGCATATTAAAATCAATTATTTGTCTCCAATAATTTGCATATTTACTATCCATAAAAGGAAGTAGTCCAAGCACTATTTCAGATATTTCTTCTATTGTAATATTATCTGAATATAACCTTTGAGTAACATTTAAAAAAGTATTGTAATCATATTTTAAAATCATTGCTCTTTTTAATCCAAGAGCATAATATTCAGTCAATCTATTAGTATCAAAAGTATCAACGATACTTATTCCTTTTTCAATTAAATTAAACGCATGGTCTCCACTGGCCATAACGGAAAGAGCACTATCTTTATCAGTAAAACTTACTAAATCCAGATAGCCCTTAATATATTCATTTGTCCAGGCATAAACCTTTTGATATTCCGCAAAAGACTCTCCAACATTACAAATTTGTTCATTTTTTATTTGATGTTCTATTAGCCCTTTAGCGCCTTCAATACACTTTTCCATAATACAACCCCTTGAATTTAGAGACTATTCTAACATATACCATTTAATTTTTCAAGTTTTTATACATTCTATAACTTAACATATAAAAAATAATATTAATTAATAAATTACTTCCTAATATAATTAATACGTTATTTATATTTGTAAAAAATATTATATTACTAAGAATAATAAATGATATATAATTAAA
>JAZSOX010000129.1:0-3399 GCA_045537175.1 Bacilli bacterium | reverse complement strand
TTGGTGGATTTCAAGGTTTGATGCCAGTCCTAGGATATCTTTTGGGAATAGGATTTGAAAGTAAGATTAAGAGTGTTGACCATTGGATTGCATTTGTTTTACTATCATTTATATATATACTATCTAAGTATTTTAAAGCTTCAATTAATTTATTATCAAATCTGTATTTTATGACAATTTGAAATCGATAATTATTATTAAATTTGAATAAACTTGCTGTAGTGGGACCTAAAATCACTGATGTTTCATCAATATTTTTCTTTAGATAGTCACATATTTTAGCGGCATTTTCCAAAGCCAAATTATAATCATTTGATATTACTTTTAAACTAACTAAATAGTAATATGGTGAATATTTGAGAATCCTTCTTATATCCATTTCATAATTATAAAAACTATTAAAATCATTATTTTTTACACAATTTAAAACATAATTATCAGGATTAAATGTTTGAATAATAACATTTCCCTTTAAGTTAGACCTTCCAGCACGACCACTCGCTTGATATAAAAGTGCAAAAGTTTTTTCATTACTTCTAAAATCTGGTATATTTAATGAACTATCAGCATTAAGTATTCCTACTAAAGTTACATTAGGAAAATCTAAACCTTTGCTAATCATTTGAGTTCCAAGTAAAATGTCATATTTTAAATTTTTAAAATCTTCAATAATTCTTTCGTGAGATCCTTTTTTACTAGTGGTATCTTGATCCATTCTGACAACTTTAGCATTAGGAAATAATTTATTAATTTCGATTTCAACTTTTTCTGTACCAAGTCCTAAGTAATTTAATCCGTCTTCGTGACAATTTGGACACTTATCCTCTTTTTTTATCATATAACCACAATAATGACATCTTAAATTATTCGTAGATTTATGATAAGTAAGAGTTATATCGCAATTAGGGCACTTATAGGTGAATCCACAATTAGAACAATTAATTGTAGTAGAATAACCTCTTCTATTTAGAAGAATAATAGTCTGTTCTCTTTTTAACAAATTATCGTTAATTTTATTTACAAGTTCTTCGCTAAAAATGAAATTTCTTTTTTTTATTTCATCCACCATATCTATTATTTGAACATTAGGCAACGTTCCCAAGCCTGCTCTTTTTGTTAATTTGATATGTTTATATACATCTTTTAAGGCTCTAGCTCTAGTTTCTAATGTTGGCGTCGCACTTCCTAATACTAATGGCGCATTATGATATTTACATCTTTCTTTTGCAATATCAATCGCATTATATCTAGGAGTATTATCTTGTTTATACGTATCACTATGCTCTTCATCTATAATTATTATTCCAATGTTTTTAAGCGGAGTGAAAATAGCAGATCTAGTTCCAATTACTACAGATACTTCACCTCTTATAATTTTTAAATATTCATCATACTTTTCGCCATTTGATAACGCGCTATGAAAAATTGCAACAGAGGAACCAAACCATTCATAAAACCTATTAATTATTTGTGTTGTTAAACTAATTTCTGGCACCAATAGTATTGCAGTTTTTCCATGAATGATACAATTATTTATTAAATTTAAATAAACTTCTGTTTTCCCAGATCCAGTAACACCTTCTAATAAAAAGGTTGTGCTATCATTACAATTGCTAATTATATTGAAAGCATTTTGTTGTTCTTCATTTAATTCATGTTTGCTTAACGATTTGCTTGCTTCTTTATTAATTCTATATTCTTGTTCTTTTACTTCTTTTATTAAACCTTTTTCAATTAAAGATTTAATACTACTAAGTGAATAATCTTTTTTTACTACTCTTCCACAATTCAAAAGTATATTCAATAACTCACTTTGTTTATTATTTTTTTTATAATTATTTAAATATTCTGTTATATCTTCTTTGCTTTTATTTAATTCTATATATGTTTTATAAAAATTATAATCAGTATCATTATCTTTAATTTTTAAAGAACTAGGAAGCATTGTTTGATATGCACTTATTAAGGGACACAATGTTTTTTCTTGTATGAATTTACCTAAGTCCATTAATTCCAAATCCAACACTAATTCTCTATCTATGATATCAACTATTTCTTTTAATTCATATTCACTACTATAATTATTTGTAATATTCATTACAAAACCATTAATGATTTTATTACCAAAAGGAACCTTTACTTTCATGCCGATATTAATAATGTCTTGCAATTTTTCTGGAATTATATAAGTAAAATATTTATCAATTTTCTTAGTTGGATACTCAATTAATATTTCTGCATACATAAAAATTCTCCTTTAAATAATTATAAAATACAAAAGATAAAAAAGAAATAGTTAATACTATTTCCAAAATATCAAAAATGAACATTCCTTTAATGTTGAGCAATTTTTTTGTTTTGCTTGAATAATTTTCTGGCATTATTTTTAGGAGTCAAGAAATCCATTTTATCGTTAATTTTTATATTATATTCATCACTAATGGTAGTCATTTTTTCTCCATCGATACACCAATTTTTATCTGGTTGTTCTAGCATTTTTATTGACATTTCATGAGCTTTTAGAGAAATGATTTCATCGGTTCTTTTCCCTACTAAAAACTTTAAGAAACTCATTATTAATTCTCTTTTATTCTTAGCTTTACAAAGTAAAACTTCCATTTCTCCATCATTAAGACAAACATCTTTATAAAAATTATTTATTCCAGCAATATGATTTGCATTTGATATCATAATTAAAGAATATTGTCCATCTAATTTATTACCATCAATAGTAACTTCAGCTTTATATCTTTTCATTTTATTAAAAAGTTCAACTGCAGCTTCTTTTATATAAGCAATATACCCTTGTTTTCTTTTTTCTAAACTACTCGTTTCATATGGAATGTGCATAAATTTCCCCATTCCCACTACATAAGCAAACGGAGTGTCGTTAATAGTTCCAATATCAATATCGTTAACTTCGCCATCTAAAGCCATATTTAAATTGTCTATCGGATTTCTTCCATATCCAAGCATAGTAGCAACATCATTTGTAGTCCCGCTAGGTAGAGGACAAATAATTAATCTTTCTTTTCTTTTAAAATTTCCTTTAACAACTTCATTTAATGTTCCATCTCCACCGATTGAAAAAACAACATCAAAATTATCAGCTTCTTCTATTGCCTCGGTAGCGTGTGTGCTATATTGAGTTGCAACAAAAACAACTTTATATCCTCTTTCGGTAAGAATTTTGTGATATTCATTTAATATATTTCTATCTATCCCTTTTCCGCTTATCGGATTATATATAATAAGACATTTTTTATTTTTCTTTTCCATGTTTTCTCCTTTAATAAATTTAATTTACAGATATGTATAATATTACTATATTTTTGATTAAAAAGTACTAAAGAAAGTATTAAAATTCAGAAAAAAAGAAATAGTATATTTTATTTCTTA
>JAZSOX010000094.1:0-4726 GCA_045537175.1 Bacilli bacterium | reverse complement strand
TCTTTAGCATGTACAGATATTTCTTCTGTTCTTGTTTTAAATACAAAACCTTTTATTCCAATAATATCTCCAATATCATATGTTTTAAATAAAGAATAACTTTCTTCACCTAAATCATTTATACTTACATAACTTTGAATTCTTCCACTTGCATCTTGGATAGTACAGAAAGATGCTTTACCCATTATTCTTTTTGCCATAATTCTTCCTGCTACTGCAACATCTTTTCCTTCTAATTCATCGTAGTTTTCTTTAACTTCATTGCTTAAATGTGTTCTATCATATTTTGTTATTTGAAAAGGGTCTTTCCCTTGTGATTGTAAATCTCTTAATTTTTCTTTTCTTATTGCTATTAAATGATTTTCATCTAATTGTTCTTCATTATTATTTACTTGATTTTCTGCCATTTTATCCATCTCCTTATAATTCTTAAAAACTTACCCAAATATTATATAACAGATTACAGAAAAAGTAAACATTTAAAACTGAATAAATCGTATAATGTATGTGTGTAAATTATGTAAAAATAGCTCCCCATTAGGAGAGCGTATTATAGTATTAGAGAACATCAACCTTCAATAATAATTATTTACTAATCTTCATTTACAGCTATAATAATATTTTATCCAGAAGTCAATAACTCAAGTACTCACAGTGCTATTAGTTTATATTAAAAGCTTCTACACTCTAGTTATCTTCCTAGAAGGTAATGTAATGCTGAAATTTGTTCATTCGGAGAAACATCTGTCCCTTCAGCGGTACGAACATAATAGCCAATACCGTCGTCCTCTTGGTTAGATGGCTCATACAAGACAAGGCCTATACCATTAGGTAAATAAGCTACTCTAAATCCATATTTATTTCCCTCTTCTTCAATCCAAGTTTTCCAATCAGTTCCTTCTTCTACTGTATATTCATCTTCTCCTACATAGAATGTTATTATTTCAGGTTCTTTTTCTGTTATTGTTACACTGCATGTGTCACTTACTGTTCCATAGCTTACTGTTATTGTTGCATTTTCTACTGCTTTGCTTGCTTTTATTTTCTTTACATTTGCATTGTCTGTATCTACTAGTTCTAATCCACTATCTGTTGGTGTTATACTCCATTGTAAATCACCATCTACATTAGTTACTGTTGCTGTTATTGTTCCTACTTCTGTTGCCGTTCCACTTTCTATTTCTTCCGTTATTGTTTTTGGATTTAATTCTATTGTTGGAGTTGCTGGTGGTACCACTGGTGTTTCTGGTTCTTCTCCACTTGGTTCTCCTACTAATGTTATAGTTCCATCTTCAGTTACTGTAAATATATTGCCAGTTTTACTACTTGTGTATTGTCCATTACTTCCTGTAAATCCTTCTGGTAAACTACTATCTAATTTACTAAGCTCTACTTCTCCATTTTTATTTAATACTCCTAATGCTGCCATTAGTAATTCCTCTTTTTCTTTTGCTATTTGAGTTTCATCTGTTGCTTGCTTAGCTGTTGTAAATAGTCTTCCATTTAAAGATATACTTATTGTTACTCCTACTAATATTAGCATTACTATTACTGTTATTGCTAATGCTATTAATGTTATTCCTTTGTTTTCTTTTAGCATATTTTTTCTCTCCTTCTTTTGTTTTATTTTGTGTTTAAATTTTACTTTTATGTACATTATAAGTTATATGTTTTCTTTTTGCAATATTTTTCCTCACTTTTTTCCATTTTATTTAATCTATAGTTTGCATAACTATTTAGTTAGTATTTTCGTTTTACATCATTTGTAATACTACATAAATAAATACTGTAATTATCTTGACAAAATAGCTTAAATAATGTTATAAATATATTTGCATATCAAATAATATGGCCCCTTGGTCAAGCGGTTAAGACGCAGCCCTCTCAAGGCTGAATCATGGGTTCGATTCCCGTAGGGGTCACCAAACTTGCCTTACGGTAAAATTAAAAACGAAAAATGAATAATGAAGAATGTTAAGCAAAGTCAAAGAAGAAATTCTAAAGGCAAGTTTGTATTTTTCATTGTTCATTGTTCATTTTTCACTTTTCATTAAAAAAAGAGAAAATTTAAATATTTCTCTTTTTAATTTATAAATTTCTAAACCCCTTTTATTTGTTTCTCAATAATCCTAATAATACTTTCACATAATTTATCTGAATCTTCTTTATATATAATTTCAAATTTACTATTTTCTTTTATTTTATCACCAGAAACCATGTTTTCATTACCTTTAAAAACTAATCGCTTTTCCTTGTCTTCTGGATTATAATAATAAGATATAGTTTGTATTTTATTAGTATCTATAGAATTTACTCTTTTTTGTTTATTTGATTTTTTATCAATATATTCTATTGTAATATTATCCTTTGTAATTCCTATATTTGCTATAACATCTTTATATGGCCTTAATGCTATTATTCCACCAATAGTCATTATAAGTATACCACTTATAATCTCAATACCTGAAAACGTAAGTTGTGGTGTTTCCCAATCTGTAACAATTTCTTTTAATTCACCTTGGTCTTCTTTCATAAAATGCCCTATCATTGTTACAAATATTATTAAAAGAACTAAAATCATTATTATAATTTTTTTAGTAACACTTAAATTCCCTTTTACTCTACTTTCACATTGTATAGATTCTTTTTTCATGTTTTATTCCTCCATTACTTTAAATAGTATATCATGAAAAATTTATTTACAAATAGTATTTTCGCAAAATTATAAATTTTTTTCGCCAGTCGCTAGGACGGAGGCAAAAATTTCACTAACATGAAATTTTATGACCTCACGTCCGCACGCTCGATTAATTCTTTTGCATACTGTATTGAAACTTTTGTTACCTCTCCACTTGCTATTCTTGCAATTTCTTCTACTAATTTATTATCTGTCAATAAAGATACATTTGTTTTTGTCTTTTCGTTTTCCACTTCTTTACTTATAAAATAATTGCTATCACCTTTTGCTGCAATTGTTGCTAAATGTGTTACACATATTATTTGATGAGTTTTTGCTATTTCTTTCATCTTCTCTGCAACCTTATTTGAAGCAATACCACTAATTCCTGTATCTATTTCATCAAATACTAATGTCTCAACTTCGTCTACATCTGCTAAAACTCTTTTTATTGCAAGCATTATTCTAGACATTTCGCCACCTGATGCAATTTTGGTTAGTGGTTTAAAGTCTTCTCCAATATTTGTCATTATTAAAAATTCTATTTGTTCTTGCCCATTCTCATTAAATTCTTTATCTTCATCATAATTAATATCTACTTTAAATTTTGTATTTTTCATTTCTAAATCAATTAAATCTTTTCGAACTTCTTCTGATAAAACTTTACTTGTTTTCTCTCTTATTTGATGCATTTTACTGCAAAGCTCTTTCATTTGTTTTTCTAAGTCTTTCAAATCTAATTTTAGTTTATTAGTATATTCTTCTAAACTTTCTATTTCATATATTTCTTTTTCAACTTCTTCTTTGTATTTCAAAATTTCTTCTGTATTATTTCCGTATTTTCTTTTCATTGAAGATATAAGATTAAGTCTTGTTTCTACTTCTTCTATTTCTCTATCATCAAAATATATATCTTCTGAATAACTTGCTACTGTTCTTCCGCAGTCTTCTAAATCATAATAAATACTTCTAACTGTTTCTGCTGTTTTTGCATATTCTTCATTAATATCTTCTATTTTTTCTAATGCTTTCATTGCAGATTGCACTGAATCAAGTGCTACATTTAGAATTTCATTTTCTGCAATTCCTAAATTTTTAGAAAGTTTTTCTGTATTTAATATTTTTTTCTTCTTTTCTTCTAACTCCTCTTCTTCTCCTTTATTCAAAGAGGCTTCTTCTATTTCATTTGCTTGATATTTTAACAAATCCAATTTTCTTTGTCTTTCTTTATCATCTCCATAATTTTTTGCTATTTCCTCTTTTAGTCTTTTATATGTATTGAACTTTTCTAAGTAATCTAATTTTATAGTTCTAAGTTCATTACCTGCAAATTTATCTAATAATTTTATATGTACATTTGAGTTTAATAGAGATTGATTATCATGTTGTCCATGTATATCTAAAACCTTACTCATAAAGTTTTTAAGTTCTGTAACTGTTACCATTCTCCCATTAATTTTGCATAAGTTTTTTCCATTTATATTTATTTCTCTTGATAATATAATATCTTCACCATTATCATCATTTGATACACTCATTTCAATAAATGAATATTCTTCTCCTTTTCTAATCATTTCTTTAGAAAATCTTCCACCTGCTAAAATTTCTAAAGAATCTATTATAAGTGTTTTACCTGCACCAGTTTCTCCTGTTAATACATTAAATCCTTTGTCTAAATCAATACTTATTTCATCTATAATTCCTATATTTTTAATATGTAATGTGTTTATCAAAATTACCACTCCCAATGTAAGGGGACGCATCTTACCCCTTTATATTTCTTCGTAGCTGAGATACATCCCCATACTTATTATCTGGTGATGTCATTTTTCATTCTTCTCTACTCTTTTTTGTATTATATGTCGAACATTTGTTTTTGTCAATAATTTTTTTAATTAAAAATAGGATTTTGGAACTATCTCCAAAATCCTATTATATACATTTATTTAATATTTCATTTAATCTTTCTGTTTGTCCTGATAAATACAAAAATCCTATTAATCCTTCAAATGCTGTTGCATACATATAATCTGTTGGGTCTGCATTTTT
>JAZSOX010000028.1:0-10995 GCA_045537175.1 Bacilli bacterium | reverse complement strand
AATAGAATTATTATTTAATATTAAAGTAAGGGTTCATGTTTCAGAAGAAAATTATAAAAAACTAAAACAAAATCAAAAAAATTGTGTATATAGTTCATATAATATTTATGACTATGAATAAAAGGCCTTATTAAGGCTTTTTTTTATTATAATTTCTTGCAAACTTCACAATTAATGAATATACTTAAAATGTAGTTTTAAAATTTTACTTATTAAAATATATATATTTAGGAGGCAAATAATGTTAAAAATTAAAAATATTACGAAAGTTTATAAATTGGAAGATTTTGAACAAAATGCTTTAAATGATGTAAGTATTAATTTTAGAAAAAGTGAGTTTGTATCAATATTAGGTCCATCAGGAAGTGGAAAAACAACTCTTTTAAATATTATTGGAGGTCTTGATAAATACACTTCAGGAGATTTAATTATTAATGGAGTATCAACAAAAGATTATACAGATCATGATTGGGATATTTATCGTAACCATAAAGTAGGATTTGTATTTCAAAGTTATAATTTAATACCTCATCAGTCTATATTATCAAATGTAGAATTAGCACTTACTTTAAGTGGAGTATCAAAAAAAGAAAGAAAAGAAAAAGCTAAAAAAGCATTAGAAAGTGTCGGATTAATAGAACACATTAATAAAAAACCAAATCAATTATCAGGAGGCCAAATGCAAAGAGTTGCTATAGCAAGAGCTCTTGTTAATAATCCTGATATAGTACTTGCAGATGAACCTTCTGGTGCCTTAGATACTAAAACTAGTATTCAAATAATGGATTTGTTAAAAGAAATAGCCAAAGATAGGTTGGTAATAATGGTTACACACAATCCTGATTTAGCTGAACAATATTCAACAAGAATTATTAATTTGAAAGATGGGGTTGTTGAAGGAGATAGTAATCCATATACAGAAGAAATAAAAACAAAAAAATTAAAAAATAAAAAAAAGAAAAAATCAAGCATGTCATTTAAAACCGCTATATCATTAAGTTTAAACAATTTGATGACAAAAAAAGGCAGAACTATATTAACAGCTTTTGCGGGCAGTATAGGAATAATAGGCATTTCATTAATTATGGCTTTATCTAATGGTATAGAATTATACATTGATAAAGTACAAGAAGATACATTAACAAGTTATCCACTAACTATTGAAAAACAAACAATAGATATCACTTCGTTTATGAGCAATATGGCAGAAAAAAATACTGAAAAACACAACGATGATAAAATTTATTCAAATAATGTTATGACTGATATAATGAGTATGGTAACTGCTGAAGTTTCAACCAATAATTTAGTTGATTTTAAAGAGTATATTGAAAATAATGATAAACTTAAAGCACTAGTAAATGATATTAAGTATTCATATAATTTTGATTTAAATATATATTCCAGTGATACCAATAAAGGGGTTCTAAAGGTTAATCCATCTAACATTTTAGCTGAACTTGGAATGGGCTCAGAAATGATGAACACATATGATATATGGACAGAATTAACTAATAATCAAAATTTATTAGACAGCCAATATGATGTATTAGCTGGACATTTACCAAAAAAATATAATGAAATAGTATTAATTGTAGATGAAAATAATTCTGTTAGTGATTATGCACTTTATTCTTTAGGACTAAAAGATAAAAATGAATTATACAATTTATTTCAAAGTACAATGAAAGGTGAAGAATATATTACTGAAGAAAAAGATTATACATATGAAGAAATATTAGATTTAAAATATAAGTTAATATTTAATTCAGATCTTTATCAAAAAGAAAATAATGTATGGGTAAATAAAGAAAATGATTTGAATTATATGAAACAATTAGTTGATAATTCTGAAGAAATTAAAGTTGTAGGTATAATTAAGCCAAATGAAGAAGCCGCAATTTCTAGTACAACCGGCGGAATTGGTTATATTAGCGAATTACAAGAATATGTAATAGAAAATAATAATAAATCTAAAATAGCAAAGGAACAATTAGCAAATACAGAAATAAATGTTTTAACTGGAGATTATTTTCAAGGTACAGAAAGTTATGAAAATAATCTTAGCTTATTAGGTATTGTAGATATCAATTCTCCAAGTAAAATTAATATTTATCCAAAGAGTTTTGAAGCAAAAGAAGAAATTCAAAATATAATAAAAGATTATAACGAAAATAAAAATGAAGAAGATCAAATTCAATATACAGATTACGTTGGACTTCTTATGAATAGTGTTACTACTATAGTAAATATGATTAGTTATGTATTAATAGCCTTTGTAAGTATATCTTTGGTTGTATCATCTATTATGATTGGTATAATTACATATATTAGTGTTCTTGAACGAACTAAAGAAATAGGAATTTTAAGAAGTATTGGAGCAAGTAAAAAAGATATAAGCCGAGTATTTAATGCAGAAACATTTATAATTGGATTAACTTCAGGTTTACTAGGAATACTTATAACATTATTAATAAGTATTCCAACAAATATACTACTTAAAAATTTAGTGGGAATTTCAGGATTATGTAAATTGCCTATTAGCGGAAGTTTAATTTTAGTATTAATAAGTGTTTTGTTAACTGTAATTGCTGGTTTAATACCTGCAAAAATAGCAAGCAAAAAAGATCCTGTAATTGCATTACGTACTGAGTGACAACAAAAAAAGAGTTTCTTTGAAACTCTTTTTTACATTACTAGACCACCATCTATATTTATGATTGTGCCAGTAGTAAATGATGATTCATCACTAGCTAAATGAACATACAAACCAACTAAATCTTTTGTTTCAGCACCTCTTTGAAGTGGTGTCATCATATTAAGTCTTTGAATTGTTGCTGGATCGCATGTTTCTTTAACCATATCAGTCATTACTACTCCTGGAGCAATAGCATTAACTCTTATATTATATTTTCCTAATTCTTTAGCATTAGATTTAGTTAACCCATTTATTGCTGCTTTTGAAGCTGTGTATGCTGATTGTGTTGAAGCGCCATATAAACTAACAAAAGAGCTAGTATTAATAATACTTCCACCATTTTGCTTCATATATTTAACTGCTTCTCTAGTACATCTAAATGTTCCCACTAAATTAACATTTATAACATTTATAAAATCCTCATCAGTCATATCCTCTAAAGATTTATAAGGTGCAATACCGGCATTGTTAATCAGAATATCTAATTTTCCAAAATTACTAATAGTTTTATTGAATAAGTTTATAACCTCATCAGTATTTGAAATATCAACTTTACAAACAAGTATTTCAGCATTAGGATATTCACCCATAATCTTATCTTTAGCTTCATTAGTACTTTCAATAGTCATTCCACATAAGACAACTTTAGCGCCGTTTTTAACAAATTCTTTAGCTACTTCAAAACCTATACCAGTTGAACTACCAGTTATAATAGCTACTTTATTTTCTAATCTCATTTTATCAACTCCAAAAATATTATATCATTTTCTGATTAGTAGGGCAAACTTAAGGTCATTTTATTGCGATATAAAAAATCTTATGCTATACTTTTATATAGAATAAGGAGCATAACTTCATGAATAAAAAGGTTGATAATAGTGCTTTAAAAAATAATGATTATAATGATGAAGATTTAGAAATTCAAAAAGTAGCATATATGCAAAATTCAACTCAAAAAATTCTTTTGTATGTTTTGATATGTTTGTTTTGTATTATGCTAGTCGTTTCTATAATATTTATTCGTAGTTATTATCAAAAGAAAGTTGCTTCTAATAGTTTAGAGCAAATAGAAGTGACTACTAAAAAGAATAATGTTTTGATAACTAATATTGGAGAAATAAATGAAACTATAACAAAAGATTCATTTGTGAATAAAACAGACTATACAATAGAAAAAATTAATACTCTTGAAATAGAAACAAAAAAAGATTCAGATAACAATGGATTAATAAAATTTAATATTGTTTATGATATTAATAATAATGATTTCATGAGAAATGAATATGCTACTAACGATAGTGATGTATTAGTTAGATTTTCGTATTCTTATGATGGTGCGCATTGGACATATATAAATAATGTTATTTCTACAAATGAAAGTACTTTAAGTCCATTAATGGGAAATTTCTATGATATTTCTGGTTTGACTACAAAATTAAAAGTAATAACAAATTATGAATTATCAAGTACTCCTGGTGAAAAGGTGGTAATGTATTGGAAAAGTGAAACAACATTTAAATATAACAAAAGTGAAAAATTAAATAATAAATATAAAGCAAATTTTAAAATAGAATATACAAGTAATGATTAATAAAGATTTTTTAATATTGTTAATATTTTAAAATTTGTATATAATAAATGTAGAATAAGGATGAGTTGTATGAATACAAAAAAGGATGAAACACATTACAATTTTAAAGGACTATTTAAATATATTTCAACAGTAGTTAGCTGGACAATATTTGTTTTATTGATTATAGTTGGAGTATTATTAATTTATTATTATATTTCTGTTAGATTATATGCTACAAAAGGTGATAAGTACGAACCGAAATTTTCTGTTTACACAATAGTTAGTCAAAGTATGGAACCAAATATAGAAGTATATGATGTTATAATTAATACAAAAATTGATGACATAAGCGAAGTAAAAGTTAATGATGTTATAACATTTATTTCAACATGGCAAGTTACACAAGGTATGACAATTACCCATAGAGTAATTGGTACAAAAACACTAGATGATGGTTCAACATGTTTAGTAACAAGAGGTGACAATAATACTCAAGAAGATCAAGCTTGTGTTAAAGAACGTGATATTATAGGTGTAACTAAAGCGGTTATTCCTGGACTTGGAAAAGTTCAATTCTTCTTGTCTAGTAAGATGGGATGGCTTTTATTAATACTAGTTCCAGCGTTATATATAATAGGTAAAGATATAGTGAAAATATTTAGATTATCACAAGAAATTAAAGAAGATGAAAAAACTGAAAAAACAAAATCAAATAAAAAGAAAAATTCACAAACAAAAAAGTTAGAAGAAGCATATAAAGATTTAAAAAAAGTAAAGAGTAAGAAAAAATAATCTTACTTTTTTATTTTAAATTCTCTCAAAAAGAAAACTTTACTTTTTTTTGTTAATGATTTATAATTTCTAGTGAGAAGGAGTGTTTATATGGATTTAAAAGGATCAAGAACTGAAGCTAACTTAATGGCAGCATTTGCTGGAGAAAGTCAAGCTCGAAATAAATATACTTATTATGCAAGTAAAGCAAAAAAAGATGGCTATGAACAAATAGCTGCAATTTTTGAAGAAACTGCTAACAATGAAAAAGAACATGCAAAAATGTGGTTTAAAGAATTACATGGTGGAGAAGTACCTGGAACTTTAGATAATTTGGCTGATGCAGCTGCAGGTGAAAATTATGAATGGACAGATATGTATGCTGAATTTGCTAAAGTAGCTAAAGAAGAAGGATTTGATCGCATCGCTTTCTTATTTGAAGAAGTAGGAAAAATTGAAAAAGAACACGAAGAAAGATATAGAAAACTAATTAATAATATAGAAGAAGGATTAGTATTCTCAAATGATGGAGATACTATCTGGGTATGTCGTAATTGTGGACATGTAGTTATTGGTCAAAAAGCACCAGAAATGTGTCCTGTTTGTAAACATCCAAAAAGTTACTTTGAAAGAAAAGCAACAAATTATTAAAAAGCACGAAGATTTAAATTAAGTAGATTTATTAATTCTAATTTAGAGAAAAAATACATATGGTGAAAGTATTTTTAGATAAATAATAAATTGAAATTCAGTTAATGAGTGTTGTTGAGTAATTCGCATTAAGAATTAAAGTGTATGATTAATTTCATAAATAAAGGTGGTACCGCGGGTATAAACTCGTCCTTTGTTTATGAAATTTTTTGTTTTAAAAGAAAGGTGATAAATATGTATAATGATAAAATTCAAGAAACAATGAATGAAATTAATGGTTTATTTGATAGTAATCTTAGTAAGAAAGAATTAGAAAATTTAAAAACAGAATATTTAGGTAAAAATGGTAAAATTACATTATTAAATCAATTAATAAGAGAAATACCGGCAGAAGAAAAAAAAGATTTTGGAATGAAAGTAAATGAAATTAGAACGAAATTTAATGATGAATTTTCAAAGTTAGCTTCTCTAATTGAAGAAAAAGAAATCAATGAAAAATTAAATAGCGAAGCAATTGATGTAAGTTTACCAGGAACTAAAATTCCGGTTGGAACAGCACATCCAATAGAAAGAATTATTGAAAGCTTAGAAACATTACTTATAAGTATGGGATATGATGTAGTTGAAGGTCCTGAAGTAGAAAAAGATTTATATAATTTTGAATTATTAAACCTACCAAAAGGACATCCGGCAAGAGATGCTCAAGATACATTCTATATTAAAGGAGAAGAATGGTTACTTAGAAGTCAAACAAGTCCTGTACAAGCTAGATGTATGTTAGAACATGATGGAAAAGAACCAATTAGAATTATTTGTCCCGGTAAAACTTATAGAAGAGACGAAGATGATGCTACTCATTCACATCAATTTACTCAAATGGAAGGTCTACTAGTGGATAAAGATATTACTTTAGGAGATTTAAAAGGGACTTTTGAAGAAATAGCAAAAATGTTATTTGGAAAAAGTCGTGAAACTAGATTTAGACCAAGTTTCTATCCGTTTACTGAACCAAGCGTTGAAATGGATATAAGTTGTTTTAATTGCAATAGTAAAGGATGTCATATTTGTAAAGGAACTGGATGGATAACAGTAGGTGGTGCTGGTATGGTTAATCCAATAGTATTAAGAAATTGCGGATATGATCCAGAAAAATGGAATGGATTTGCATTTGGTTTTGGAATTGAAAGACTTGCAATGTTAAAATATGGTATTAATGATATAAGAACATTCTATATAAATCACGATATAAGAACTTTAGAACAATTTGATAGAAGGGAGTATTAAAAATGGCTATTAGTTTAAACTGGGTAAATGATTACATTGATATTGAAAAGGAAGATAAAATAGAACTTGCTAATAAAATTACTAAAGCAGGAATTAATGTTGAAAAAGTTAATGTTTTCAACATAAAAAATCTTGTTATTGGTGAAGTAGTTGAATGCAATATGCACCCAGACAGTGATCATCTACATGTATGTAAGGTAAATATTGGAGATGATGTAACTCAAATAGTATGTGGTGCTAGTAATGTTAGAACAGGTATTAAAGTTATAGTAGCGCTTCCTGGAGCAATTTTACCTGGAAACTTTGAAATTAAACAAAGTAAAATTAGAGGCATAGAATCAAATGGTATGATTTGTGCTTTATTTGAGCTTGGTTTAGAAGAAAAAAATGAAGAAAATTACAATAAGGGTATTTGTGAATTATCATTGGATGCACCAATTGGTGAAGATGCATTTAAATATTTAGGATATGGAGATACATCATATGAATTAGATTTAAATCCAAATAGAACAGACTGTAATAATCATTTGTGTTTTGCTTATGAAGTAGCAGCAGTATTAAAAAAGCAAGTTACAATGCCAGATGTTAGCTTTAATGAAACAGATGAACCAGTAGATTCATTAGTTAGTTTGAGAGTTGATACAGAAAATGTACCAATGTATAACTTAATGATTGCAAAAGATGTAACGATTAAAGAAAGTCCAGACTTTATAAAAAAGAGATTAGAAATAGCGGGAATAAGAAGCATTAATAATGTAGTAGATATTTCTAATTATGTAATGCTTGAATATGGTCAACCACTTCATTTCTTTGATAAAGATATTGTTGGTGATAAAATAGTTGTTAGAATGGCTCATGAATCCGAAAAAATAATAACATTAGATAAACAAGAAAGAACACTTAATAGTGAAGATATTGTTATAACTGACGGAGATAAAGTTTTATGTGTAGCAGGAGTAATGGGAGGACTTGATTCTGGAATTAATGATAATACTAAAAATATTTTAATTGAATCAGCGATATTTAATCCATATAACATAAGATATACTTCATTAAGATTAGGACTTCGTAGTGAAGCAAGTTTAAGATTAGAAAAACCACTTAGTTATGAATATTGTGAACTTGCAATAAAAAGAGCTTGTCACTTATTAGAAAAGTATGCTGATGCCAAGATAGTTAAAGGATCAGTAAGCTATGATCGTATTGATAGAACCCCTAAAAAAATTAAAGTTAGTTTAGAAGAGATTAATTCTATATTAGGAATGAATTTATCAAACGAAGATGTTGAAAGTACATTCGATAGTTTAGGGTTTGCTTATATACTAGATAATAGTACTTATGAAGTAATAGTTCCAAATAGAAGACAAGATATTGTAGTACAAAAAGAAGATATCATTGAAGAAGTTGGAAGAATTTACGGATATGATAATATAAAACCAACATTACCTTTAGTTAATATTAAAAAAGGTGAATATTCTGAATCAGCGAAATTTAGAAAAATAATATCTAAAAGAATTAGAAGTTTAGGATTTAACGAACTTAGAACTTATACTTTAATAAATGAAGATGATGTTACAAAATATAATTATAATTTTGGAGAAATTATTAAATTAAATAGACCAATGCTTAAAGAAAGAGCATGTGTAAGACAAAGTTTGTTAACTTCATTAGTAGAAGTTGCTAAATACAATATAAATAAAAAGAATAAAGATTTAATGTTATATGAAATAGCAAATACATATTCTGGAAGTGAAGAATATGTAGAAGATACTAAATTAGCTTTTCTAATATCTGGAAAGTATATTTCTAATACATGGAATCAAAATAATTATTATATGGATTTTTACTTTATTAAAGGTGTAGTAGAAAATTTATTAACTTTTATTGGATTACATAATAGATATACGTTATCCTTAAGTGATAAATTACCTAAAGAAATACATCCAAAAATAAATAGTGAAATAATCGTTGGAGGAAAAAGTGTAGGATATTTTGGGAAATTGCATCCAGTAGTTTCTAAAGAAGATATATATGTATGTGAATTGTCATTAACTAAATTAAATTTAAATAAAACTGGAGATGTAAAATATCAAGAATTAAATAAATATCCTAAAATAGAAAAAGATTTAGCATTTGTAGTAGATGATAATGTTGAAAGCTTTGAAATTTTGAAAGAAATTAAAAAGACTGGCGGAAAACTTCTTACTGAAGTAAATGTATTTGATATATATAAAGGAGATAAATTAGATAGTAGTAAAAAATCAATTGCTTATAATTTAACTTTTGAAGATTATACTAGAACATTGACTGAAGAAGAAGTTATGAATATATTTGCAAATATTATTAAATCAGTTGAAAGTAAATTCAATGCTACTTTAAGGGATAAATAATAATGAAAAATACTTAGTTATTACTAGGTATTTTTAAATGGTAAAAATTGACAACAATTAAAAATATGGAGTATAATAGTAACGTAAGTTACCGAAGTATAGATTTGGGGGATGTATATTATGCCGGCAAGTTGTAAAATAACTAAAGAAGAAATTATCAAAAAAGCTGTTGTAATGGTTAATAAAAAAGGGTGGGATTCAGTTAATGCGAGAAATTTAGCGGCTTCATTAAAAATTTCTACTAAACCATTATATAGAATTTATCAAAATATGGATGAAATAAAAGAAGATATGTATAAAGAAATATATAAACAATATGATGAATTCATTACTAGCAGAGTAGATAATAAAAAAGCTTTGGTAACACTTTGTGTTGCGTATGTAGAATTTGCCAAAATGTATAAGAACTTATTTATAAGTTTATTCTTATCCAATAATTTAAAATGGAAAAGCGTCGATGATGTTTTAAATGAAAAGTGGAACCAAGGCGCAATAATTAATTTAGTAAATAAACAGGGTTATACTTTTGAAGAAGCAAAAGAGTTATTTATGCATGTTTGGTTATATGCTAATGGATTAGCTACTTTAATAGCAACTAATAAGATTGATATAGACGACAAAGAAATTATTGTTAGAATTGTAAAAATCTTTAAGACTTTAGAAAAATAACTTTAAATGAATTATATAGTTTGTTATAATAAAGATTATGTAGGAGGTAAAATGAAAAAAATAGTATTAAGTATAGTTACTGTGTTAATGGCATTTGTGTTGATGCCTTTAGTAAAAGCTGAAGAAACAGTTTCTGTTTATATGTTTAGTAAAGATGGTTGTTCTGCTTGTATTTCGGCATCTCAATATTTCGCTGAACTATCAGAAGATAATCCAGGTTTATTTGAATTAGTTGAATTAGAAGTTTTTGACGCTGAATGGAATTTTGTAAGTGAAGATCTAAAAAATTTACTTATTTCAACATATGAAAAATTTGGTGAAGATACTTCTAAGGCTGCAACACCAACAATAGTAATTGGTGATTATCATACAGTAGGTCTTCCTCAAGATACTACTGAAGTATATGATGCAATAGTAGCTGCAAGAGATGAAGCAAAAGAAGACGAAGTAAAAAAATTAGCAGATAAGCTTGGTATTAAAATTGAAGAAATTCAAAAAGCACAAGATAATTCAGTTGTTGGAAAAGATAACGAAGGTGGCAAATACGATGCAATTATCGTAATTGGTATATTTGTTGTATTAATCGGAGGATTTGCAGCATTAGTTATTGCAGGTAAAAAACAATAAATATAAGCTTCCATATGGAAGTTTTTTATTTGTAAGGAATTGAGTTAATAAATAGTTTTTGATATAATCATAATAGGGTTGATATTATGAAAGAAAATAGAATTAAACAATTAAGAAATGAATTGAATTTTTTATTAAAAGATGAAATAGAAAAAGAGTTAATTGAATATAATGCTAAAATAGAAGATGAAAGCATTAGAGTTAAAGAAATAGCTAAAGAAATTTATTTAAAAAGAGGATTAGATGTTTCAAAATTAAAAAAGGGATTTGTAAATAATTTAATAGACAACATTAATGAAATGGCTAGTTTATTTAAAAATAAAGATAAAATT
>JAZSOX010000026.1:0-6500 GCA_045537175.1 Bacilli bacterium | reverse complement strand
TTTTATTTAATTTGGGTGGAGTCTTGAATCACAATCTATATTTTAAAAGTATGAATCCTAAAAATAAAAATCCAGAAGGTAACTTAAAAATTGCAATAGATAATAAATATGGAAGTTTAGAAAAATTTTGGAACTCTTTTAAGGAAAAAGCATTATTATTAAAAGGTTCTGGTTATACTTTTTTTGTCCTAAAAAATAATGGTGATTTAGATATTATTAATTTATCTAATCAAGAAATGCCTATTATTTTAGGGTATATCCCATTATTTAATGTTGATATGTGGGAGCATGCTTATTATTTAAACTACAAAAATGAAAAAGAAAAATACTTAGATAATTTTTTTGAAGTGGCTGATTTCTCATATGCAAATAAGTTGTATAATTCGATAATAAAGCAAAAATAAACATTAAAGAATAGTAATTATAATAAGTCAATTTGACTTGTTTTTTAATGACTTAAAAGTGCTAAAATGATATAATAAAAAAGAGGTAAAACATATGAATTATTTAGACACCCTTAATAAAGAACAAAAAGAAGCGGTTATGCATATAGATGGTCCTTGCCTAGTTGTGGCAGGTGCTGGATCAGGTAAAACTAAGGTATTAACTACAAGAATAGCTTACTTAATAGAAAGTGGAGTTTATAGTAGTAATATTTTAGCAATTACTTTTACAAATAAAGCTGCAAAGGAAATGAAAGATAGAATAAGCAAAATAGTAGCTGAAAATTATTCTTTTGTTGGCACATTCCATTCATTTGGGCTTAGAGTAATAAAAGAAAATTATGAAGCTTTAGGTTTGGCAAAAAATTTTACAATAATAGACTCGGATGATGTACTTAGTATTATTAAGAAAATTTTAAAAGATTTGGGTTACGATATTAAACAAGTAGCACCTTCTTACATAAGAAATAGAATTAGTTTTATTAAAAATGAAATGTTAAGTGATGCGGAAATTGAAAGATATTTTTTATCTGAGCCCGAAAAAATTGCTAAACAAGTATATTATGAATACGAAAAAGTATTAAAGAAAAATAATGTAGTTGATTTTGATGATTTATTAAAATTACCAGTTGAATTATTTATGAAAAATACTGATATATTAGATAAATATCAAGAAAAATATAAATATATTTTAATAGATGAATATCAAGATACTAATGAAGTACAATATAAATTAGTTAAATTACTTTCAAGTAAGTATCGTAATATATTTGTAGTAGGAGATCAAAATCAAGCCATTTATGGATTTAGACAAGCTAATTATAAAAATATTTTAAATTTCGAGAAAGATTATCCCGATGCTAATGTTGTTGTATTAAATCAAAATTATAGAAGTACAACTACAATATTAAATGCTGCTAATTCAGTAATAAAAAATAACATTGAAAGAAAAGAAGTTAATTTATTTAGTGAATTAGGTGAAGGAGTAAAAGTAAAATATTTAAGAAGTAATGATGGACTTCAAGAAGTAAATTTAGTAATAAATGAAATAAAAGATTTACTTGATTTGGGTTATAAAAAGAATGATTTTGCAATATTCTATAGAACTAATGCTCAGTCTCGTATATATGAAGAAGCGATGCTTAAAAATAATTTTCCGTATAAAGTAGTAGGTAGTTTTTATTTCTATAAGAGAAAAGAGATTAAAGACTTAATAAGTTACTTGAAATTAATTTCAAATCATAATGATGATATATCTTTAAAAAGAGTTATTAATGAGCCCAAAAGAGGTATTGGTACTAAGACTATTGAATCATTAGAAAATGAAGCCAAAATTAATGATACATCGATTTATGATGTAATTAGCAGTGGTAAGGAATTAGAGTTTAAGAAAATTATTGAAGAATTAACTAAAGAAGCCGAAAGTTTATCTTTAACAGAGTTAATTGATGCAGTATTAGAAAAATCTGGGATGAAAGATGAACTTGAAAAAGAAAAGAATCTAGATAGTGAACTTAGAATAGATAACTTGATGGAATTTAGAAGTATTACAGAAAATTATCAAAATGTAACAGGAAGTGTAAATCTACAAGATTTCTTAGATGAAATTAGTTTAATTGCAGATATTTCAGAACATCAAAATCAAGATGATGCAATAACTTTAATGACATTACATTCTGCTAAAGGATTAGAATTTAAAGTAGTATTTATGGTAGGAATGGAAGAAGGTTTAATGCCCCATTCAAATGCTTTCTGTGAAGAAAATGGCATTGAAGAAGAAAGACGTTTATGTTATGTAGGTATTACTAGAGCTAAAGAAAGACTTTATTTAACAAATGCCAAGTCAAGAATGCTTTATGGTAAAGATATGATGAATCCACCTTCAAGATTTATTTCTGAAATATCAAGTGAATATATTGAATCTAATATTCAAGAAGAAAAAAAAATAAATAAAGATTTATTATATGATTCAGAAAATGAAGAATATAAGAGTGGCGAAGTTGTAACGCATTTATCTTTTGGAAGAGGTGTAGTAATTGGTGTTGATGAAAGATTTGTTACTATAGCATTCAACAAAAGATTTGGAATAAAAAAATTTTTAAAGAATTACAAAGGCCTTAAGAAAGGAAATTAATATGAAAGTCAAAAAATGTATAATTCCAATTGCTGGAAAAGGTACTAGAAGATTACCTATTACAAAGACTGTTTCAAAAGAAATGTTTCCAATATTAAATGAACCAACTATATTATTATTGGTAAAAGAATGTTTAAAAAGCGGAATAGAAGAAATTATATTTGTTGTTAATAAAGATAATTATAAGTTATTAAAGAGTTTCTTTAGTGAAAATAAAGAATTAGAAAAATTCTTAGAAGGAAATAACAAAAAAGAATTATTGAGTGAATTAAATGAAATAATTACAAAAATAAAATTCCGCTATGTATTTCAAAATGAGAATATAAGGGGTACTGCCGGTGCTATATTTGCTTCTAGAAGATACATTAAAAATGAATATTTTGCTGTTTTATTTGGAGATGATTTATATGATTCAGAAGAACCAGTATTAAGTCAAGTAATTAAAGAAGCCGAAAAATATAATTGCAGCGTTATTGGTGTAAGTGAAGTAGAAGAAGAACTTAAAAATTATTATTATCTTGTAAAATATAAAAAAGATAATATACTAGATTATTTTGTTAGAAATAATAATGAAAAAGAACAAGCTAGTAATCACAAGATGTTGGGAAGAATGGTTTTGAATTCAACATTTTTTGATAAAGTATTAGAAAGTCAAAAACATGATGATAATGAATACTTCATACCTGATGTATTAGAATTATTAAATGAAGAAATAAGGACTTTAAAATGTAATGGAATTTATTATAATATAGGTAATATATTAGGTTTTATTAAAGCTAATATAGCATATGGTTTAAAAAATGATAAAATAAAAGAGGATTTATTGGATTTTATAAAAAATCAAATAGATAGATAAGAAAGGAATTTAATTATGAAAAAAGATTTAACATTATTAGTATTAGCTGCTGGAATGGGTAGCAGATTTGGAGGCTTGAAACAAATTGAACCTGTTGGACCAAATGGAGAATTTATTATTGATTATTCAATAAAAGATGCAATTATTGCAGGATTTAATAAAGTAGTATTTGTTATTAAAGAAGAAAATTATGATATTTTTAAAGAAACAATTGGTAAGAGAATTGAAGATAAAATAAAGGTAGAATATGTTTTCCAAAAAATAGATGATATACCAGAAGGAATAAACATTCCTAGCGATAGAGTTAAACCACTTGGAACTGCTCATGCTCTTTATGCAACAAGAAATATAATTCATGAAAATTTTGCAACAATAAATGCTGATGATTTTTATGGCAGAGATGCTTATATGAAAGCTGCAGAATTTTTAAATAATTGTAAAGACAACGAATATGGCATAGTAGCATATAAAGTTGGTAATACATTAACAGAAAATGGTTCTGTAAAAAGAGGTGTGGTTTTTGAAGAAAATGGTTTATTAAGTAAAATATCTGAAAGTAGTATAGTAGAAAAGAATGGTTTTGCAGATTGTACTCCTCTTGATGGTAGTGAAACATTTACAACAAGTTTAGATCAACCGGTATCTATGAACTTATTTTGTTTAACACCTAAACTACTTGAGTTTATTACTAAGGATATTAATAAATTCTTTAAAGATAGTAACAATGATTTAAATACTTGTGAATATTTACTTCCTAATGCTGTATTTGACAGTTCTGTAGAAGAAAATGAACCAATCAAGGTAGTTACTACAGATAGTAAATATTTAGGAATGACTTATAGAGAAGATTTAGAAGTATTAAAGAGTGGAATATTAAAGGAAATAGAAAAAGGAACATACGAAAATAATTTGTGGGGGTAAATAATTAATGGAACCTAAACTTAGAATTCAAGAACTTGTTAAAATATTAAATGAAGCAAATTATAACTATCATGTTTTAGATAACCCAACAATAACAGATCAAGAATATGATAAATATTTAAGAGAATTAGTAACATTAGAAGAAAAATATCCGGAATATATTTTAATTGATAGTCCGACTAAACGAGTTGGTGGCGAAGTTTTAGATAAATTTAGTAAAATAAATCATAAAATACCAATGCTTAGTTTAGGAAATGTATTTAATGAAGAAGAAGTAAGAGAATTTGATAATAAAATAAAAAAAATGGGCATTAATCCAGAATATGTATGTGAATTAAAAATAGATGGATTAAGTGTTTCGTTAATTTATGAAAACGGTGTTTTAAAAAGTGGAGCAACAAGAGGTGATGGTGTTGTTGGAGAAGATATTACTCATAATGTTAAAACGATTAAAGCAATACCTTTAAAATTAACACAAGAAATAGATATTGAAGTAAGAGGAGAAATTTATATGGAAAAAGATACTCTTACTAAAATAAATAAAGAACGTGTTGAATTAGGCCTTGCACCTTTACAAAATGTAAGAAATGCCGCAGCAGGAAGTATTAGACAATTAGATTCTAAAGTGGCTGCGAAGAGAAATTTAAATAATTTTATTTATCACTTACCTAATCCAATGGATTATGGAATTACTAAACATTCGGATGCTCTTGAGTTTATGAAAAAATTAGGTTTCAAAGTTAACTCAGAGAATAGAATTGCTAAATCAGTCGATGAGGTAATTGAATTTATTCAAGAATATACTGAAACAAGAGATAAACTTCCATATGAAATAGATGGTGTAGTAATAAAAGTAAATGATATTAACGAACAACAAGAATTAGGTTTTACTGCAAAATATCCAAAATGGGCTACAGCATATAAATTTCCAGCAAATGATGTATTAACTAAATTAACAGATATTATTTTTACAGTGGGTAGAACTGGCCAAATAACGCCGAATGCTGTTCTAGAACCAGTGCTTATTATGGGATCTACTATAAGTAGAGCAACATTACACAATGAAGATTTTGTTAATAATTTAGGATTAATGATTGGAGATATCGTTGAAGTTCATAAAGCTGGAGATGTTATTCCAGAAGTTAAAGGAACAAAAATTGAAAGAAGAACCGGACTAGAAAAGCCATTTATTATGATAACTGAATGTCCTATCTGCGGAACGTCATTGATAAAAAAAGAAGGTCAAGTAGATTATTATTGTCCAAATAATTTATGTCCTGCAAGAGGAATTGAAGGATTAATTCATTTTGCTAGTAGAGATGCTATGAATATTGATGGTTTGGGTGACGAAATAATAGAAGATTTCTATAATCAAGGTTTTTTAAAAGATGTAACTGATTTTTATCATCTTTATGAACACAAAGATGAAATATTAATGCTTGAAGGTTTTGGGCAAAAAAGTTTTGATAATATGGTTAATGCTATTGAAAATAGTAAGAAAAATAGTTTAGAAAAATTATTATTTGGTTTAGGAATAAGTGGCGTAGGTAGTAAAACTGCTAAAGTACTTGCAGAGAACTATGAAACAATTGATAATTTAATGAATGCTTCTATAGAAGAACTTCTTTCCATAAAAGATATTGGTGATGTATTAGCTAAAAGTATTTATGAATATTTTAGAGATAATCGTAATTTGATTGATAAATTAAAAATGTTAGAAATTAATACGAAATATTTAGGATTAAAAAAGAAAATTAATGAAAATATTACAAACAAAAAATTTGTAATGACTGGTACTATTTCATTTATGAATAGAGATGAAATAAAGAAATTGATTGAAGAATATAGTGGTGCTTTTTCTGAAAGTGTTAGTAAAAAAACTGATGTTGTAATAGTAGGAAGTGAACCAGGTAGTAAATATGAAAAAGCTAAAGAACTTGGTATTGATATTTGGAATGAAGAAATGTTTAAAATGGTAGTAGATGGTTTGAATGATAAATAAACTTTTAAATGAAATAAAATTAATAATTAATTTTGGAATAGATGAAAGTGAAATAATATCAAGAGAAGATAATAAATAGAATGAAACAATTTAGAGAAACTTTATCTGTTGAAAAATATTATGATTTGTTTCTTGGAATCCAAA
>JAZSOX010000015.1:0-10395 GCA_045537175.1 Bacilli bacterium | reverse complement strand
ATGAAAAAAAAGAACTAAAAAATTATTTTTATAATACAGAGTTTGGTAAAAATATTAAGAATAGACTTGATAGATTATTTTTAATAGGTATTATTGGAATATTATTTAGTTTATATCTTTTTATAAATCCAGCTAATAAATGGGATATTGTAACTGGTGTTATATTAGTTATTGCTTCTATAATATTTATAATAGGAAGTTTCAAAGTAAGAATTAAAAAAATAAATGATTATTTAGTAAAGCAAAAGAAATAAGTTAAATTTAACTTATTTCTTTTGCTTTTACATGATATTCATCAATTAATAAACTTAATTGTCTTTTTGCAACATCATTTAATTTTTCTAATCTTTTAGATTGTTCCAAACCATCTTTAATCATTTCAGCATTTAAAACTTCCAAATTACTCAAAATTATCAAATGTAAAATATCAGCATTATCTCTAATATTATTTTCTTTCCACTCTTTAGCAGTCATTCCAAATAAAGCAACATTCAAAACATCTGCTTCGCTGGCATAAACATATCTTTTTTGTTCTTCAGTTAAATTAGGTATAATATTATTATTTATAGAATCAGTTTGAATTTTATAATTTGTTTTTGATAGACTTCTTCTAACATTCCATTCTAATTTTTGTTGATAAGCTTCATTTAATTTTAAGCGTTCAAACTCTTTTATTAAATAAAGTTTAAAACTAGTATCAATCCACGAAGCAAATTCCAAAGCAATATCGGGATGAGCATATGTTCCACCAGCATATTTACCACGATTAGAAACGAAACCAATAGCATTTGTATCTTTAATCCATTTTGAAGGACTCATAGCAAAAGAATGGTTTGCGCATTCATTTTTAAACTAGCGAGATTTCGCTAGTTTAAAATTAGAATTAAATAATTCTTCCCATAAAGAATAAAAATCAAACGAACTTTTATTAGACATCCATTTAATAATTACATCTCCAGGATTATTGCTATTTTTTAACCTCGCTAAATCTGTTAACGATATACATTCAACACCTCCCACTCTCATAACACCAATTAAAGTATCATTTACATTTAATTCAGTTTTAACAATTTCATTTTTCATTAATTTTTCTCCTTTCACTATTAATATTAATTACTTATATCCTAATTTCCTTTTTTGTACGAAATTTTATTTAAAAAGACATAAAATTTAATATGGATAAGTTTAGTAGACAATTAAAATTATTAAAAGAAGAAGATTTTATTTGGTTAATCTATTTTTTTATAGTAACTTTTGCTTTGGTAGCTAATTATTTTGAAAGAAATTATTTATTAACTCAAAATCAAACGAGTCAAAAAAAAGCTCAAAAAATAACTACAACTATATTGGTTGTAGCATTCTTCATTTATTTATATTTTACTTTAGTATCTTTTGATAATTTAGAATATTTAAAAAGAAATAGTAACCAAAAAGAAGTTAGAGTTGCTTTTGAAAGGTTAATAGCAAATATCTTGTTTTTAACAGCGGGTGCTATTGCTATCTATGCTGACTACGACTCTAATTCCACAAACATAGATATTGGCATTCTCTAACTAGCATTATAATATACTTCTTTAGCATTTACTTTTATCCCCTTTAATTCAAATAGTTCAGATACACTCATCACTTGGAACCCTTTGCTATATAAAATAGGTAGTAATTCCTCTATTGCTTCAACAGTACTATTATAAGAATCATGAAACAAAATAATATCTCCATCTTTAACATTATTTACAACATAATTGATTATATAATTACTATTTCTTCTTTTCCAATCAAGTGTATCCATATTCCACATAATATATGTTGCATTAACTAAATTAAGATGACTATCTTTAATTAATCCATAAGGTGGTCTTATATATTTGATATCTTCATTAAATATAGATTTATAAATATCATTTACTTTATTATAATCTTCAACAAATTCTTCATTGCTCATTTTATTCATATTACTGTGATCATAACTATGACTTCCTATTTCATTGCCACTATTCTTTATATTAATGAGTAAATCTCTATTTTTAGTCATCTTATTTCCCACAACAAAAAAAGTTGCATGAAAATGATTATCTTCTAAAGATGATAATATTTTATTGGTTTTATTTTGATTAGGGCTGTCATCAAAAGTAAATGAAATAGATTTTTTAGAATTAGTATAATTGTATCCTGATTCATTTATATATTTATTATCAAGAAGTACTGTAAAATTCAAACAAGTTCGAATTTCATTATAATTAACAGTTAAATATAATATTTCATTAATTGTTGGTTCAATTACATAATTATTAAAATAAATAACTAATTCATTTTCTCTAAACAAATAAGAATATATTACATCTGGTTGCAATAGCCCCTCAACAACAAATTTAGGATATTTTAAATATAATAATTCTTCTATCTTTTTATTATACTCATTTATTTTTTCATTTTTTATTAAACTATCTAATTCAATTTCTTCTGAAGTAGTATAATCATAAATTTTACTTCTATAATTATTTTTATTATCCTTATATAGATAACTTACAAAACTTTTATTTATTACATTTTTTTCCACTAAAGCATAAGAGGCATCTTCTTTAAACATCATTTGAAGATGTTTTCTCTCATCATAAAAATTGCTAGTATTAATTGAACTGAATACCGCAAATAG
This sequence comes from Bacilli bacterium, assembly GCA_045537175.1. Taxonomy (GTDB): domain Bacteria; phylum Bacillota_I; class Bacilli_A; order RF39; family UBA660; genus SIG200. Next base: position 7,742 of record JAZSOX010000015.1, on the reverse strand, counting down.
AATAATAATTATTTTTATATAAAACATTTTATCTTTCATACCTATCATTTTTAGTATAACCATAAATTAATAATCCATTTACAAAAGAAATTATTTTAATTATAATTTTAATAGGATGTGAATTATGAGAATAGATAAAATTAATTATTACTTAGATATTGCTGAAGCTACCCTTGAAAGAGGAACATGTATCAGAAGAAATTTTGGGGCTATCATAGTCAAAAATGACGAAATTATATCTACTGGTTATGTTGGTTCTCCAAGAGGAAGAAAAAATTGTTGTGATTTAAAATATTGTATGCGCGAAAAATTAAATATTCCTAGAGGAGAACGATACGAATTATGTAGAAGTGTTCATGCTGAACAAAACGCTATTATATCTGCATCACGACGTGACATGATTGACTCTACCCTATATTTAGTTGGTAAAAATTATTTGGATGGTGAATATGTAAGTAACGCTAGACCTTGTGCTTTATGTAAAAGAATGATTATAAATGCTGGCATTAAAGAAGTTGTTATTAGAAATAACAAAAAAGATTATACAGTAATCCCTGTTACTGAATTTATTATAAATGATGAATCTTTAGAAGGTGTAAAAGGATATTAAAAAAACGGATTATTTTCCGCTTTTTTGTTCTAATTTAGGAAGTTCAGTTCTAATTCTTTTCATATCTCCTAAAGTATATTCATCTAAATGAGTTAATTTTAAAGGTATTTGATAAAATGTATCAAATTCTACACATTTTAATAATTCTGATTCTCTAACTTCTTTAATTCTATCCATAATATCTACAAATATTTTATATTTTTTTAATTCATTAATTTTTCTTCGTCTTTCTCTATAATTTTTTATACTAAAAATACCTGCGAGAATTGAAATTAAAGAATATAAACTTTCTTGTTCAACTGTTGATAATACAAATAAATAACTTGATAATAACATAGTAATTTTCAAAATTTCTTTAGAAAGTTCAATTTCTTTAAGTTGCATATTTTCATCACGTTTTAATACTTGATCTAAAAGAAGATTATATAATCTTTCTTCCTCATCTTCACTACTACAATAATAGTGAGATTCACTACCATCTAAGTAAGTTATGTGATAGTTACAACCCTCTCTACTAAAAGTTTTTATTGTTGTACTTAAATCAGCACCATCATATGTAAATGTCATAATATTCCCCTTTACTGGGTAGATATTATAATATTTATTCTTATAAATGTCTAGTCATCGCTTTTAAATGAAATATTATATGTACTAGGACCTTCAATAACATTCCCATCTAAATCAAATCTAGATGCATGACAAGGGCAATCCCACGTTTTTTCAACCTCATTAAATATTAAACTACACTTTAAATGAGGACACTTGTTATATACAATATGTTTTTTGTTTTCATCATCAATATAAATTGCTATATTTTGGCCATCTTTTTTTGTAAAAAAAACTCTATCATTATAAAAAGCTTTGTTTTTTATCAATTTATTTTCAATAAATGGTTTAGCACTACTAAATATATCTTCTGAAATACTACAAATACTTGAGGCATCTCTTTTTGGATCAAATAATTTTATATACTTATTTTTTTTATTTAAAATTAAATCACTTAATATTTTACCTGCAATACTACCATTAGTCATTCCCCAAGTATTATAACCTGTTGCAATTAATAAATTATCATCTATATAACCAATATATGGCAAATAATCATTTGTAATGATGTCTGTATTTGACCAAATATAATTTGGCATTAAATTTAACCTATTCATTTCTTTTAGCAATTCATTAAAATTTTCTTTCACATTGAATTTGAATGCTAAATTGTGTGAACCAGTTAAATATATAAAATAATTATTATTACCATCATTATGATATCTGAAAGATTTAGATTCTTTCGAAGTATTTATTCCTGATATATTCTTTTTATCAATTACTTTAGTTGCTCCAATATAAGATCTTTCTAAATGTCCTTTTATTGGAAACATAAAAGGAAAAACAAAAAATGGATAATGACACGCCAATATTACTTTTTTTGCTTTTATTACATTATTATTTATGTAGCATTCATAAAAATCATCAACTTTTCTTAATTCTGTAACATTGGAATTTTCATATATCATTATATTGTTTTGACTACAAATTTTTGCTAATGTTTTTATATATTTTAACGAATGAAAATAATATGTATTTGGCACGCTTATAGCATAATTATTTTTTAATTTAATAGGAAGCTCTTCAATATTTACCACTTCACCCATATAAGTAAGTAATTCTTGTTCATGTTTAACTTTGCTCACTTCTTCTTCATTGCTTGCAAACAAAAAAGATTTTTGTTTAGTTAAGTTACAATCTATATTATGTTTTTTTACTATTTGATTAACTAATTTTATTGCGTCTTTTTGAGCATCCAAATACTCTTTAGCTATTTCCATAGAATGTTTTTTCGTTATTTTAGAATACATTAAGTCTTGTAAGTATGTAAGTTTTCCTGTTGTTTTAGCACTAATCCCCATTCCAATTTCATTTCTTTCTACCAAACATACTTTTTTCTTACAATTAATAAGATGATAAGCTGCGCTTACTCCAGTTATTCCTCCTCCAATAATTAATACATCAACATCCACATTTTCATTTAATTTGGGATATTTATCACAGGATATCCCTTCTGCCCATATACTATTGTTTTTCAAAAATATCACCTAGAAATAGTATGGAATAATCATCAAAAAATAAACTACCAAAATAAAAAAGTATTAAAATTAATACTTTTAAAACATTGATATACGTTTAGCTAATGATTTTGCTTGTCTTACTCTTCTTCTTGAAATATTTGGATTTAACAAGAATGGAATTTTCGGCTCTTCAATTTTACTTGTTTCAGTAGCTATAAATTTTAATTGTTCTAATGTATATCTAGTTACTGGCATATCAACAATAGTAACTGCATAAGAATCATGACCTATAAAAGCAACTGATATTTTCTTGATTGTTATTTCTTCACCATTAACTTCTAACATAACTATATTTCCTTGATCTAAAGGTATACCACCAGGAATTCCATCAATAGTTAAATTATTAACATAATGTTCGAAGCAACGAATTGTAGTTTCATCAAAATATGGAATAGCGCTGTTTTTTTCTAAAACATTCTCTTTATAAGCTTTTATTTGTTCAGACATACATTGATGTGCTATTTCTACAATTTCCTCCTCCGTTTTAAATAACTGAGGCATCCCTTCTCTAAATAACGCATTATCAATAACCACAACATATTTACGAGCGTTTGAACTTTGCGTTTGTTCAAATAAAGATTCTAATTCACTTCTAGTCATATAATGAACTCTCTCAATTGTTGGCATTACATTACTAATCATTAATGCTTCTTTATTATCTTGTACAACAAAACTTTCAACAACTTTTCCATCGCCAATTCTTATATAAGGTTCTTCATAATTAAATAATTGATTTGTAACATTAATACTTGAAAAACCATCTCTTTCACGGTGTGTAGGAATGCTTGAATATGGAAATTGTTTTCTTCTTTCGTCTTTTACATAGCGATTTATTTCTAGTTTAGAATTAGGCATCGAATGAAACATTATACCTTTTTTATCAAAAACTGTTAATGATTTTTTATATGAAGCCATAAATTGAACACAATCTTCCCCTACATAAGGTCTTTCGATTTTTTGAATAATTTCATTAGTTTTTTTCATAACTAAATATTTCTCTCTCTTTCTTTTAAGCTTTAATAGTATAACATAGTTTATTTAAAAAGAAAATTAGAATTTATAGACAATATTTTTTCATCAGAATTGTATTCTAATATTTTATCAAAGAGCTTTTCAATATCTTGTTTCGATATACGAAATATAACGCCTTTATTTTTTTGTTTGATTTTTTCATTAGCATAAATGCTCTACATACAATAGATACTTTAATTGTATTATTTTGTATTAACCGATAAAACAAAGTTGTCGATTTGAGTTTATAGTATGTTAATAAATAATATCTAAAATATTTTTGTGCATTCATCTCCATCTTACTAGCGTACACAACTGCCAAATTACTTAATTTTAATTGAAGGTGCTCTTTTATACTAACAAAATCTATATATGCGGTATCAAGCAGTTCATGTTGCAAATCATAAATATGGATATACAATTTTTCTTCTTCTAAACTTAAAGACAATTTAAAATAATATTTATTATTTACTAAAAGAAATTGATTGTATTGCAAATTTACAAACAAATAATATTTATCGCTTCCATCATAATAAGGCAAACCATATGTTTTCAAGATATAATCTAATTCAAAAACTTTTGGACCATCAAATGATTTATTAAATAAATTTATTGGATACCCACTAAATCTTTGCGAACATTTTATTTCTATATTTTTATAATCCGGAAATATTTCACTATCTACTTCTTTTCCTAATAATTTTTCGAAAGTTAATCCCACTCCATTGTTATCATTATTTATAGACTTAATCCAACCTTTTATTGATATTGTATGAAATTTTAATAATAAATCTTCTATATCTCCATTCATAAAACCTCCTTAAATAGGTATTATAAACGATGGTTATTAAAAAAAATGTCATTTTATAAAACATTTTTATTTTTTAGTTTATAATGCTCTAACCAACTTTTTTAAACTAATGCTTGAAACTTAAAAATAATTATAGTATAATGAAAAAGCAATGGACCTCTAGCTCAGTTGGTTAGAGCATCCGGCTCATAACCGGGCGGTCGTAGGTTCGAGTCCTACGAGGTCCACCATTTTTTATTTGTGCAGGTATGGCGGAATTGGTAGACGCGCTAGACTTAGGATCTAGTGGATTAATCCGTGGGGGTTCAAGTCCCTTTACCTGCACCATTCTTATGAAATTTAAAACACCTATTTAAAGGTGTTTTTTTATGGACTCGAAATACTCTACGACCGATAATATAAAAAAAAGATAAACAAAATTATTGTTTATCTTGTAACATATTTAATAAGTCAATTTTAAACATATCTTTAGATGCATTAGCTTTAGAAATCATTATACCTTTATATGTAGTTAATTCTGACATATGCCCTTCTAATAAAATCTTAGCAGGTGTAATTTCTTCTAACATTACAACATCTTCTTTTGTATGCACTGTATAAATTAATTTAACTTCCCCATGAATTTGAGTAAACATTTTATCACTTGGTAATTTTAGTTCATAAGTTTCTGTACCTAATTTTTTATTAGAATCAACTTTTTCTCCCAAAAATTTACCATTTCTTAAAGCTGGATAAAATTCAAAGTTTAACTTTTTAAAAGCTAACATATTATACTTTTTTAAAGCTCTTTCTAATTTCTTAAATTCATTTTCATTAACGTAATCTAAAACGTATCCTTTCATTTGTCATACCCCCTAATTACGCTATAAGTATAGCACACAATTAAAAAAATGTCAACTATTTGTACATACAGAACAAAATGTTGGCATTTTTAATTTAAAATTTGTTATAATTATACGTAAACTTTTTTGACAAAATTTTGGATTATTTTAATTTAATAATTGTTTCTCCAATATTCCAGTTATTTAAATAATAATCTTTTACTAATTTATTTTCTTTAAGAACACAATGAACTTCCTTAGTTAAAATATTTGTACTTTTTCCATGAATAACTACAATTTCTTTATTTCCCATTTTGTAATTATCATTAATGAATTCCATTACCAAAGCATAAACTAGCGCTTTTTCTTCACCATGCAAATCTAATCTAGGCGTTTTGTGAGTTATCATTAATTATAGGTGCCTCAGTTCCAGTTTCAATAGTGTTCATATTAGTTACTACAGGCTCTTCTTTTTTTGTAATATTTGGATTATTTTGAGGTCCAAATTTATTATCGTAGTAAGTTGATACTTCAGTCAACGAAGGGAAACTCATTCTTGACGTCATTTTAGTAGTACTTAATGACGCAGCGATAGTCGCATATGCCAATGATTTTTCTAATCCAAAATCTCTACCCATACTATAGGCAAATGCTCCAACAAATGCATCTCCTGCTCCATTCGTATCAACGATATCCGTTCTTATTGTTGGCATAATTTTTACTTGGGCATTTATTGAATACATACTTCCTCTCTCACCTAAAGTAACAATTATTTCAGCTTTATTAAATTTTTGCTTTAATTTATTATAAACATTTACTAAAGTACTACTATCATTATAATCAATTTTAATTCCTGAAATAAATTCAGCTGTTGATTTATTAAAAATTACATATTTGACATATTTGCACAACTCAATTATTTCATTATTAGATCTGCTTACCATTAAAATACTCATTGCGTTAGGAAATTTATCACATGCTGTTACTGTTGCATTAAAATCATTACCATCTGAGATAATTACATTTGGTTCAACTCCAAAAGAATATTTTTTTAGCGTTGCATTACTAGTTATTTCAAAAACTGTTTTATTTTTATTAGTTTTATTTATTAAAACTACATTTTGACCAGTTTGTTTATCATATCCTGTTTCTATATATTCAGTTTTCACTCCAATGGTTTCATATTCTTTTTTTATTTTATTAGCAGCATCATCTGCACCCATCATACTTGAAATATAAGTTTCAACTCCCCATTTTCCAAGTAAATAAGCTATATTCCCTGCGTGACCACCGCCACACTCTATTTTCTCTTCCAATCTCAACTTTTGTCCTTCTTGTATTATTTCATTTACTGGACAAGTAATTTCTAACAAAGATTCTCCAATACATAAAACTTTCATTTTATCCACCGCTACTTTCTTTAATTATTATACAATAAAACGCTTATTTTTAAAAGAGTGACTTTAGTATATCAACTACAAATCCCATCCCCTTAGACACAAAATTTTCTAATCCATAAGTAAGATTATCTCCAAGATTAGACATTTTACTACTATAATCCACTTTACTATTATTTAAAAAACTAGTTATATCAATATTCTCTCCTTTTTTTATTGCTTCTTCAAATGCTTTAATCCCTTCTTCAGTTACACTAACTTCTTCTCGAATTTTTCCTTCATAATATCCACTCATATTTGCAATAAAAAGTGCTATAAACAGAACAAATAAACATCCTAGAATTTTTAAGAAAATATTTCCTTTTTTCTTTTTACCCATTTATATCTTCCTTTATATACTCCACTAAAATTTTTGCTAATAATTTAAGCGTATTATTAACCTCACTAATATTATTATATTGTCCTCCCACTTCGATTAACATTGTGTTAGAATTAAAATCCTGATTATATATACCATTTACTCCTTTACCGCTTTTTTTCATAATTCCTCGAAACAAATTTTCGCTATATTTTTTTATTTTATCGCGTAATTTTTCTGCCAAAAATAGATTGGGTTCATAATTTTGATTATCAAGACCAACCACAAAAAGCAAACGAGCATATTTTTCGCCATTTATTTCTGTAGTAGTTTTTTCATACTTACTTGAATCTCTATGTAAATCTATAAAATATTTTAAACTCGGTGTTTTTTCTTTAGCTTCTTCCATAAACATTCTAGAAACTTTATAACTATAGCCGTATTTCCAATTCATGCTATGAAGCGTTTCTGAAACATTATTATCTTCTACTATAACTCCTATTCCTAAATCTTCTAAATATTCTTTTAATATTTTACTAGCTAATAATACAGTTGGAGATATATTATATTCCGCTAAATAAGTGCTTTGATATTTTTCTTCTTGATGA
>JAZSOX010000109.1:0-7810 GCA_045537175.1 Bacilli bacterium | reverse complement strand
AAAGAAGATAATTTAAAAAACATAACAAAAAATTCTAAAATCCAAAATAATGATAGATTAGCTAAAAATCCTATTCCTAATGTTTCCTCTGTTTTTTTATTTGTTTTTTCTAAGATTAATTCTCCTATTGCTTTTGATGATAAAACCATAAATATTGTTAATACTATTAATTTGATTATTGTTAACATTTTTCCTCCACTGATTTTTCCTTTTTAAATATTCCATTTATTATATTTATTGTTTCTATAAATTCTTTTTTTTCTATAAAACAATTTATTACTAAATACATTAATCCTATTACAATTGTTACTATAGTCGCACATATTAATAACTCAATATAATTATTGCATTCTATTGTTGTTATATTTCCTATTCCAAATATTAATACTGCTCCAATTAATACATTAATAATAATTCTATATATAGACCTCCTGTTGTTTATAAATAAAATTTTCTTGTTACTATAATTTATAAAATCTATTGTTCTGTATACATATGACAAAATAGCTCCTGCTAAGGCTCCATATATTCCAAAAAATTGAACAAAAATTAATTGCCCTGTTAAATTTAATATTAATTCTATTAATGATCTGTTTTTTGTTTGTTTAAAATGCCCTGCTGCTGTAACCAATGTTCTAGCTGGTATTTTTAAATTATTAATATATCCTATAGCTATAAATAATCCAGCTAATGTTGGTAAAATATAATTTATATCTGCGACATTTTTAGTATACACACTTACAAAAGGTAATATTATTATTGCTGTAACTGAAAAAATTATTGATATAAATATTAAATATATCCATTCATAAATATTATAAGCACTTTTAAGTACTTTATTGTCATTTTTTGCAATTACTTCTCCAAAGCTAGCATAAATTGCATTTGATACTATTGAACATATTGTATTAATTCCTGCAAAAACTAATGCATATACTGCATATATACTTGCAGCTTCTAATCCGCAAAATATAGATACTATTACAGTAGCACTACTATTAATTATTAAATCTGTAACCGAATGAATTATAGCATCATTTCTTTGATTTAATTCATTCATCAACGGCTTTTCTTTTTTATTTAAATATTTATAGTTACGTTTTATATATGCTTTTATTATAACTACCCTTAATACATAAAGCATTGATGCACCTAATTGTACTACTATTACTCCTTGCTTTAATTTTATAAGTATTATAGTTATTACAACATTGAATATATTTCCTAGCATTTGAGCAATAGCAATTACAAAATTTTTTTGGTCTGCATTTAATAACGCTTGATACTTACCTACTAAATAAAATTCAGACAATCCATTTATTCCTATTATTAATACTAAGGCTCCTGTAGCAAAATAATTAACATTTCCATTTACAAAACAAGGATATACAATAGCTACAACAACTAATATCAATGTAAATAAATTCCCTGATTTAATAAACATTTTATTTGTAGCACTGTATATTCCATTTAATTTTTTTGTATTATTTTCTGATAACGGTTTGTACATTGCATATGTACTTACACTAGAAATTCCTGCTCCTGTTAATTGAGCATGATTTGTTATTTGCTTAATTGTTGATACTAATCCATTTATTGAAGAACCAAAATTTCCGATTATTAATGGTGGAATTATAAAATTAGTAATGATGGCTACAAATTGTTGTAAAAAATTAAATATTAAATTTTTTAACGTTTTTTTTGCCCTCATTTAATCGTCCTTCCTTTTCATTAATTTTAACTGTTTTTGTTTTTGCTTGTATGCATAAATACTTACTCTTTGAACAAGTTGTTTGTTTTTCTCTTTTAATTCAGATATTTTTATATTTTGAAAAAATAATATCCAATACAAAATAAATATAAATAAACAAAGTATAAAATTACTTGTTGATTGAAATCCTAATTCTTCAGCAATATAATGTGAAAGATTAGGAAAAATACTAAATACTAATAAAACTATTGACCAAAAAATCCATAATATTGAATCATCAATATTTAATTTATGTTTTCTTATTTGCATAATTATATACATAAGTGTCATTACTGATATTATAACGAAAAATATATTTAATTGTGAACTCATATTTATCTCCTCCTAAATGGTTGAATAAAGAAAATAGAAACTATCATCCTGCTCATATATCTTATTGTGTGTTCTACATTAAATGAAGATTCTCCCTCTTTTCTTTCATTCATTTCTACTTGAACCTCTTTAATTTTCTTTTTCCTTTTTATCATATAAACAAGAGTATCTGGTTCAGGTGGATTATTCATATCTAATGCATATTCTTTTATTAATTCTTTATTATATGCTCTCATTCCACTTGTTGGATCTGTTATTTTCTTACCTGTTGTTAGGAAAATACAAGCTGTTATAATTCTGCTTCCCATCATTCTTAAAGATAACTTTTTCTTTTTATCTACAAATCTTGACCCTATAGAAATATCTGCACCTTCTTCTATTGCTTCCACAAGATTTTTTATATGTTTTGCTTTGTGTTGTCCATCTCCATCAAATTGTATTGCAATATCATAATCGTTATCCATTGCATATTTTAATCCCATTTGAACAGCTCCCCATAATCCTAAATTTACAAAACTATCTAGATATCTATATTTGTTTTTTTTACACATTTTTATTGTATTATCTTTGGAACCATCATTTATAATTATATAATCTACATCTGGAGCATTTTGTCCTATGTCATTTACTACTTTTGTTAAGCTTTTTTCCTCATTATATGCTGGTACTATTATTAAAACTTTACTTTTCATATTCTACCTCTTTATATTATTTATTCTTTTAGTTTAAATATATCTTTGTATCCAATTAATATTATTGATATCATAATAAGTGCAAAAGAAACCGCTTTCCAAATACCACTCTCTAATAATATAATAGCAAACAACCCTAAACTTGCACTTATTCCATATAATATAAATACTGCTTGTTTTTGAGTATATCCTTTTTTCATAAGCTTATGATGCAAATGTTCTCTGTCTGCTTTAAAAATTCCTTTTAATGATTTAGTTTTTACAGCTCTTCTTATAATTGCTAGTACAGTATCTATCATTGGTATAGCAAAAATAATAAGAGGCGCTATAATTACAATGGCTGTATAAGTTTTTGCAACACCTAATATAGAAATTATAGAAAGACTATAACCTAAAAAATTCGACCCCACATCACCTATAAAAGTTTTAGCTGGATTTGTATTGAATGGTAAAAATCCTAAAACTCCTCCAGCTAAAGTAGTTGTTAATAATATAGATATTATCGGAGATTTATTTAATAAAAATATTATTAATAAAGAAAAACATGATATTATGCATATCCCTGCAGACAATCCATCCAACCCATCTATTAAATTAATTGCATTTGTTATTGCAACAATCCATACTACAGTAATGATAGATAATAATATTTGATTATCCCCGTTATTCACAATCCCCAAAAGCTCAATTTTATCAATTACTATTCCGCATTTAACAGCTATAATAGCAGCAATTACTTGAGCAAATAATTTTGTATATGCTGGTATATTTTTTTTATCATCAAAATAACATATTGTTGCTAATACAGCTATCCCTAATAAAAATCCTAGCAATTTAATATAATCTTCTTTCATTAACTGTATACTATTTTCTACAGTCATTATTACTATTAAATAACTTGTCGACAAAACGAACCCCAATATTATAGCAATACCACCTAATCTTGGCATTGGTTTTTTGTGTATTTTTCTTCCGTCTACTGGATAGTCTAATGCTCCAACTTTATTTGCAAATCTTATTGTATATGGTGTAATAACATATGCAGTTATAAACGATAAAAAAAATGCTATTACAATATCTCCCCACATAGTTTCACTTCCTTATTCGCCTTCTTCCGTAATAATTTTATCTTTTTATAGCTTCTTTGTCAACCAATTTACTTCTTTTAGTATAACAATTTGCAAATTGTATTTTGTTAATTTATAATTTTTATTATATTTGATTTTTCTTTTAAAATAGAATATAATATTTAAAATTATATAAAGCAAGGTGAATTTTATGAAAAAATTGTCAATAGTTGTACCAATGTATTATGAACAAGAAGTTGCCCAAGAATGTTACAACAGAATAACTAATGTATGTAAAACAATAAAAAATTACGAATATGAAATAATATTTATAAACGATGGTAGCAAAGATAAAACATTAGAAATTTTAGAAAAAATTGCAAGTACAGATAAATCTGTAAAAATAATTTCTTTTTCAAGAAATTTTGGGCATCAGTGTGCTGTTACAGCAGGTCTTAAATATGCCTGTGGCGATGCCATTGTTATAATTGATGCAGATCTTCAAGATCCTCCAGAATTAATTCCTGAAATGCTAAAACTTTGGGAACAAGGAAATGAAGTAATTTATGGTAAAAGAAAAAAACGTGATGGAGAATCTAGTTTTAAATTACTTACAGCTAGTATGTTTTATAAAACTTTAAATGCACTATCTGATGTTGATATCCCGAAAGATACTGGTGATTTTAGATTAGTTGATAGAAAAGTAGTAGATACAATTAATTCTTTACCAGAACACAATAAATTTTTAAGAGGATTGTTTAGTTGGGTTGGTTATAAACAATATGCTTTTGAATATGAACGAAAAGAACGTTTTGCAGGTAAAACAAAATATCCATTAAAGAAAATGTTAAAATTGGCAGCTGATGGAATTATAAGTTTTTCTACAAAGCCTCTAAAACTTTTAGGTGGAATAGGTTTGCTATCTATATTAATATCTTTTATAATTTTGATTTATGCTATTTTATCATATATATTCTCTTGGAATAATATAACTGCTGGTTGGACCTCTATTATGGTAGCAATAACTTTTTTTGCAGGAATTCAATTATTATCAATATGGATGATATCAGAATATATTGGAAGAATTTATGACGAAACAAAGCAAAGACCTCAATATATAATTGATAAAACTATAAATATATAGTAAGAGGTATACTATGATTAAAAAAATATCAAATTTATATTATAAATATAAAGAAATAATTAATTATTTAATATTTGGAGTATTAGCTACAGTTATTAGCTTATTCTCAAAATATATGTTATTATTTACAATTTTTGATGCTAGTAATGCCCTGCAATTACAAATTGCAATAATAATTTCTTGGATATTAGCTGTTCTATTTGCATACTTTACAAATAGAAAATTCGTATTTGAAAGTACAAGCAATAATAAATTTAAAGAATTTATAAGTTTTATTATAGCAAGAATATTAACATTATTCTTAGAAATGGCTATTATGTGGTTTTTTGTTACTTTGTTAAAACTTGATTCAGACTTATATGTAGTAATATTTACGATAATAGCTCAAGTAGCTGTTATTGTTTGTAATTATATATTTAGTAAATTATTTATATTTAAAAAGGTGGATAACTAATCCACCTTTTTTTTGTACTTTATTGTACTTTTCTGTTAGCTATTTCTATAGCTTTTGCTACCATACTACCACATTCTTTGGATGATACATTCCCCCATCCACCATCTTGTTTTACTTTGTCATATACTCCTAATTCTTTTGCAATTTCTTCTTTTAGATTTTCAGACATTAAGTTTTTGTTTCTTGCCATCTTAAAACCCTCCTTTAAAAAGATATTTTTTTATCTTTTCTATATTATTATTTGCAAAATTTCTGTTTTTACTTTAACAATTTATTGTATTATTGAGTTAAAATCCCATTAGGAGTATCTATAATAACTAATATATTTTCTTCTCTCCCTGTTTCAGCATTTATATATACTAGAAAATCTGTGTCATCTATTTTTCCTTTAAACTCATAACAAAGTATTTCTGTTTTCCATTCTGTTGGAATAATTGCAAGTCCCTCACTTGTTATTTCTAAATTCTTATTTAGATTAGCTTTTGCCTCTTCTTTTGATATACTTATTCTTGAAGTATCTCTTTGAGTATGATTATTTAAATATCCACTTGTTTCTATTCCTAAAACTTCTCCATTATCTAATGCTATTTTTAATTTTATTAAATCTGGATATACTACTACTCCATCTTGCTCATATGCATAATTTATTGTTAATATTCCACCTTCTTTTAGATAATATGTTTCTCTCATACTCTCAATTTCACGTGATTTTAAAAATTCCATTCCTATATTATTTGCTTCTTCATAAGAAATTGTTTCTACATCAATTTTTCTATTATAATTCATATTTACAATATGTCCACCTATTTTAGATATTGATATTGTAAGTGGATTGTTTTCATCTCCTTCTTTTATCTTTGCATAAAAATCAAAAACTTGAATATTTCCATTTTCCACTAAACCGTTAGAATTTAATCCATCAATTCTGTCTTCTCCGATAAAGTCTTTTGCTATTTGTTTTGCTTTTTCTTCATCTATTTCATCACCTGTAAGTCCTTTTTTCTCAGCTGATTCCATGTGCTCTGAAAAAGCTCCATCATAAATTAATCCTGCATATTCTCCAAAGTTTTCATCTAAATTACTAAAAGTAGCAGCAGATAAATTATCAACTTGTTGTGCAAATGCAATTTCAGTGTCTTTAGTTAATTCATCCCAACTTATTCTTCCTTCATTCATGTCTGTACTAAGCTGGTCTAATGTGTTTTTAAGCTCTATGCAATAATCATGTAATTGTTTTAAATTTTCAAAATCTTCCTGGGAAAGTTCTTCTTTATATATATTTTTTCTAGAAAGGGAATAACTATACTCACTTACTTGATTTAAAAATTTAGCAGTATTTGAAAGTTCTGTACTTGAAACAGGTAATTGTGATAAATATACTTGTGCAAGATTTGCTTCTCTCCATGCTTTACTTAAAGTTTCTGCCCCATGCTCTGGTGTACTTGTAATCATTGATTTAGCTAAATAGTTTTCTACATTTTGTACATAATCTACTAATTCATATAATGCAAGATTATATTGATTATGTGTTGCTATTGTATATTTTTCATTTTGTTTATATAAAAGATAACCTAAAATTATACTAATAATAACTAATAAAATCATAATTCCATAAAGATAATTTTTTTTCATTGTTTTTAAATATTTATTCATAAAATATTTCTCCTTTATTTTTAATAAAATTGTTACTTGTGTTATTTTCGTGAATTCAGGACAGTCCCCAAAATCCCCAATCAATTAGTGATTTTATGGGACAGTCCCTAGAATTCCCTTATTTACAAAAATGATGTTTTCCTATTGTTTTTACAATTTGTCTTGACCAAATCCAACTACTTGTTGCCGTATCCGGATTAAAATAGTATATACATCCGTTTGTTGGATCCCACCCATTTAAAGCATCTTGTGCAGCTTTTACAACTGTTGAATTATTATCTATTGGTACATTTATTTGTCCGTCAGAAACTGCAGTAAATGCACCTGGCTGATAAATTACTCCTGCAATAGTGTTTGGGAAATCGCTATGTTTTACTCTATTCATTATTACCGCTCCGCACTGCGACTTGTCCTTCATAACTTTCTCCTCTTGCTTCTCCATTAATTGCTCTTGCCATCAGCTGTAAGTTTGATGCACTATTTCCTCCTGCAGCTAATACTTCATTCCTTTTAAATTTTCCTGAATAATATATTAAGCAAAAAGAAAATATAATTATTAGGATAATATATAATATAGTTTTCACTTTTTCCTCCGTTTATAAGATTATTTTGTTTTCGTGAATTCAGGACAGTCCCAAAAATCCCCAAAATATTGGTGATTTTATAGGACAGTCCCTAGAATTCCCTCACACAAATTACAATTTAATTGATTTTTAT
>JAZSOX010000107.1:0-3068 GCA_045537175.1 Bacilli bacterium | reverse complement strand
AGGAAACTCTAATGAATATTTAAATAAAATAAAAGATGAAGATAAGTACGGAGTAATAAGAGATGCACTAATACCTAAAGAATACAATTTAATAGTGACTCCAAAAGAAATAGATGATTTAATAGAGAATATGAAAGATGTAGTGGCAAGAGGAATAAACTTTTCACTGTAAAATATTGCCATATTAATATTTAAATGATATAATTCTCCTAGAAAGGAGAGGTCAAAATGAATGTTAAATACAATGTAGTTATACAAAAAGAAGAAGAATGGTATGTGGCGAAATGTTTAGATAATAGTGTAGCTTCACAAGGAAAAACCATAGAAGAAGCACTAAATAATTTGAAAGAAGCAATTGAATTATACAATGAAAGTGAAGAAGTAGTTAAACCCAAAGAAATATTCGTTACAACATTGGAGGTGGCAATATGAGTTCTAAATATCCAGTATTGCCACCAAGCGATATAATAAATGCATTATCAAAACTTGGTTTTGAAAAGATATCACAAAAGGGAAGTCATGCAAAATATAAAAATCCAACAACACAAAGAGTTTTTATAATTCCAATGCATAAAGAAATTGCAAAAGGAACACTAAAAAGCATCTTAGAACAGGCAGATGTAAAATTAGAAGTATTTTTAAATCTTTTTTAAATTAAATCATTTTATTAAATAAATTCCATAAATTAATAACAAGTGAATAGGATAGAATAAGTAAAGTAAATATTTAGTGTCTTTACCTTTTTTGCCATTGTATAAAGAAATAAATACTATAGGTAAAAGTGTACAAATTAATAAATATAAATAAACATCATGGAAACCATATTTTATAATAGGTATTAGATATTTAATAGATGTTGCTATCATAAAAGCTATTGAAGATTTCATAATATCATTTTTAAAAACATAGAAAAGGAATATAATTGCAACACCATAAAAACCATAATCACAATGTGCAAATTCTGATAAAAATCCAATTAATATAGCTGAAATAATTCCAACAATTTTGCATTTAGATTTATCATATATGTATATAGAAATTAGACCTAATAGTAGAGTAAAGAATATATTTAATGTAAAATCATTAGAAATTATCTTACCAAAAAGCATAAAAGGAATTTGTGAAACAATTGCAAATATAAATAACCTTAAAAAATACTTTTTAAGGTTTCTAGTATATGTATATCCTTCTGATATTTGAAAAGCAAAAATAGGGAAGGCTATACGACCGATATAATTTAAAAAAGAAAATTTGCCCAATATAGCATATCCAACATGATCTATAAACATTGTAATAATTGCAATTATTTTTAAAACAAATGAACTCATAAAATACCTCGATTAGTTTTTGTTTTATACTATCATATTGCGTTTCGTTTTGCAAATTGTAATTTGGCGGTATGATGTGTGAGGTGTGATTTTAGGGATAGGCTTCGCAGACTTTACCATAATTTCACACTTCTTACCTCGCACTTCACACCTCCCTAAAAATCACAATTTATCTAAAACATGGTTTTTATCTAATCTATACACCTTACAAATATTACAATCATCACATATATAAATTCTATTATCAAATACTAATTTTAAAGTATTTATAAATTCATCTTTAATTCCATCAACTAAATGAATATATATTTTTTCTGGCAAGAGAGTAAGCAGAGTATTTAATGTATAGTCATTTGAAGAAAATGTGATGTCTGAAAGATATTTACTATTTAAAATGCTATCATCTAAATCTATTATTTTTTTAAATTCATCAAGCAATGTGGATTCTTGATTTTGATAAATTAAATGTACAGCTGATGCGCCATATTCTTTAGAGTTAATATAGCATTTTAACAAATCAATAAATTCTGTATATTCTCTATCAATAACAAATTTATTTACTGCCATATCTACAATGTAATCAAGTATTTTAATATAATCATTTAATCTAAAATTTACAAATCCATCAAGTATGGCAGATTTGTTATTTGAAAAATATTCTACACATGAAATTACAATAGAATCTTTTCTAATATAGCTTTCGACAAGTTCACCATTATATAGATATTCTTTAACTATATCAAATATTTTTCTTTGTTCAATATCAGTAAAATAAAAATAATTTGTATTTATAATATGTTTAATTATATCTTTTTCATAAAATTCTATAATTGCAGAAGAAAGAATATTAGAGAATACTTCATAAAAAACACTTAAGTTTTTTCCTTTATAATGAATAATAAAATTATTGTAGAACTTAAATTCAAGTTTCGAGATATATAATTTATCTAATTCAACTTTTTCAAAATTGTTTAGTAGATAATCAACAATTTTTTTATTATTTGTTTTTATACAGAATGATTTAAGCACAAAAATTCTCCTTCCCAATATATGTTAGTATCTACTAAAACTCATTAGATATACATATTTTATTCTTGGAAAGAAGAATTTGAAACTTGTTTAATCGTAAATTATATAATCTATATAAAGAAATTTTACAAGGAAATATTGACTAAAACAAAAAGATATAATATCATATTAACGTAATTATTCTAGAAATAAAGAATAGCTGTACATTGAAAAGTAAATACTATTATTGTTGAAAGCTTTTTATTGAAAACAAGCAAAAGAAACCAATAAAAAGCAAAAAAGTACAGCTATAGAAGAATAATAAAAACAAAAATAAAATCTGTAGGGGCGATTTTAATCGCCCGCACGTTAAAGAAAAGACCAAAAAACAATAACCGTAGGGGGCGGACGACCCTGTCCGCCCGAAAAAACCAAAGAGAAAGGAGCAATCAAATGCAAAAAGAAAAAACAAAAACAGTAACAAACCCTGTAGGGGCGACTAGTAGTCGTCCGAACTTCGAAGGAAAGACTCAAAAAGGAATCACACTAATAGCATTAATAATAACAATAATAGTAATGCTAATATTAGTAGGAGTAACAGTGAGTGTATCACTAAATGGAGGGCTATTTGAAACAGCAAAAACAGCAGCAGAAGGAACAGAAACAGAAAAAGATAAAGAATATGCTTTATCAACTGGAGAAGTAGAAATTGACGGACTAATATATGCATCA
>JAZSOX010000119.1:0-3400 GCA_045537175.1 Bacilli bacterium | reverse complement strand
AAATCACTTAATAAATAATCTTCACAATTAAGATTTAAATCACTTCTTAAAATATATATCTTGTTTCCTTTATATTTTAATACATCATTAATATTATTATATCCTTCAAATGTAGTTAAATCATAATTTTTGTGCACTCGATGAGTACTAACTATTTCTTTTGTTTTTAACTCGCCAATATATATAGGAAAGTCTTTAGTAAATATTTTCTCTTTATATTCAAAATCACTAACTATTTTAAGCTCTCCTTTAATACCAAACGTATTTATTATTTTTCCTACCTCAATATAATTATTCATGGTTTACCTCGTACATTAATATGCTTGCTGATACTCCCGCATTTAAACTTTCGCAATTGCTATTCATTTTTATATAAACTTTTTCATCACACTTATTTTTTACACTTTCACTTACGCCTTGACCTTCATTGCCAATAACTAAAGCGCATTTTTTGAAACTTACTTCTTTAATATTTTTACCGTGAGTAACATCAGTAGTTATTTTAGTATAATCACTATTCAACTTTTCTAAAAAGTCTATTACATCTGTTCTTATAACGTTTATATGGAATATCATTCCTTCAGATGCTCTTATTACTTTAGGATTATATAAATCTACCGAATCATTACTAAGTATTATTGAATCAAAATTAAATGCTACTGCACTTCTTATAATTGTGCCTAAATTACCTGGATCTTGTAATTTATCTAACACTAGTATATTGCCTTGAATTTCTTTTTCCTTTAGTTGATTACACACTGCTATAACTTTTGCACTTGTTATTTGACTTGAAATAATACTCATTATTTTATCTGTAACATGATATGTTGGCACATCATAATTTTCTTCGCTATTTAAAGTAATTATTTCTTTAACAATTCCTTTTTTTAGTGCTTCAGTAACTAAATGTTTATCTTCTACTAAAAACAATTTTTCAATATCTCGATATTTTTTTTGATTTAATTTTTGCCAAAATTTTACTTTATCATTATTAATACTAGTAAGTTCCATATAAATCACCATCTTTAGTATACTAAAACAACTAATTTTTTACAATAAAGGTTCAATAAAAAAAGTGTTAAATTAAAACACTTATATTTTATTTTCTTCCACCAATTCCCAAAAAATATCCATAAAATTTTTTGTAAAATTCTTTATCATCTGGTGATGTTGTTGGATTATCTATATACATATTATAATCATCAATTAAATCTTCTTCACTTTTTTGATAAACTCGAGATCCTTCTATTATGTATAAATATTTTAATTGAGGATGTTTATCTAATAACTCTGGCAGTTTATAAATTATTTCATCAAATAAAATATCTACCGAAGTTTCTACTCCTTTATAATATCTTTTTTCCTCGCTCATTCTTGTTTCTAATTCTTTTAATTCTTTTTCGTGTCTTTTTGTGTCTACAACAAAACCATTATCCTTTAGAAACTGAATAGCATTTGTTATCCCATAATATTCTGCTTCTAATTCATAAGAAATATAATCATAATTTTCTTCATAATATCCTTCTAACATTTGAGTTAAAATATGTTCTTTAATTTCTTTTATTATATAAATATTCAAATTAAAACCACAAAAAGCTTGTTTGTATTGCATTGTGTGTGCTATTTCATGAAACATGGAATTAAGTAAAGCTGTACCACCTTCATAATACATAGCTTTCACTTCTTCTTCAGATAGCCAAATTTTATTGTAACTAGCTTGTCCAACGGTTTGTCTTTCCTTTTGCTTGATTGTCATATCACTTGTAGACTGGATTATACAACTTGGATTTCTGTAGTATGTTTTCATCTTAAGTTCCGCATAATTTTTTATTAAGTGTTTAAAACAAACATAACTTATTTTCGGTTTTCTTAAAATAGCTTCATGCATAAAATAGCAAAATAATGGTTCTAAATTTAAGTTGATATTATTTTTCACTATTTGGTTTTCAACTACAATTATATCTTCTTCAGTTAATTCTTCATTATTGGATATTTTTAAAATAACTTCTTTTAGTTTATCAATCATTAAAGTATCATATTGATACATTTCAAAAAGGTCTTTTATTTTTGTTAACTCTATTTCTTTAAATGTGTACAATAAATTAAATAATTTATTAATTGGCATTCTTTTTATAGGTAAATTACTTATTCTATCCGTAAATCTATCTAATTTATATTCTATAGAATCGATAGTGTTTTTTAGTGCTGGTACTTCGTATCCACAATATTTGCAATGGTTATCCAAAAAATGGCCATTACAGCTAGGGCATCTTCCTACTTCGTATAGCTTATCTATTAAAGGTTTTATTTCATCATAAGTACTATTTATTATTTCATTTAAATAATTTTGATAAGCATCCATACTATCACTATCCTATAATATATATTAACAAATATTATATTTATAAACAACAAAAAACTTAGATTTTAATGTCTAAGTTTCTTTCTTCTTTCTTTATAGTCTGGTATAGCCATTCCTACTAACTCCCAGAAATGTTTTCCGTGATTTCCTTCAAAGAAATGAGTCATTTCATGAATAATTACATAATCAATTAAAGAAATGTCTTTTTTTAATAATTCACTATTTAAAGTGATTGTTTTATTTCTGGTATTGCACACTCCCCATCTTGTACGCATTTTGCGTATTTTCAATTCGAATTCGGGAAGTTCATTAAAACAATTTTTGCATATTTCAATTTCTTCATTAAACACTCTTAAACATTCATCATTATAAAATTTATTTAAAACATCTTCATCATGACAAATAATTTTGCTATCTTCAATTTTTACTTCAGTCACCCTATTGTCAAAAGTAACTTCATAACCCTTTCCAAGATACCAAAATAATTCATTTCTTTCTTTTCTTTGTAAAGCATCTTCATACATTTTTAAAATAGCACTAGAGTTTTTAGTAATTAAATTTCTTATTTCATCATCAGAAATAAATCTTGGTGCAGTAATTACTAATTTACAATTTTCATCAAAACGAAAATAAAGATTTTTATTATCTTTTCTGATTACCTCATAATCTATTATATAATCATTTAACTTAAACTTCATTTCTATCACTATTTAATTTTATCATAAAACGGCTTATCTCACAAATTCATTTAGCCAAAAATAATCTTTATTTTTAAAATCACATGCAAATAAATTATCAGTCATCATATAATTAACTAAAAGTGTGGGATTAATAACATCGCTTTTTAATAAAATGTGACTTTTATAAACTTTTAAAGTGCTATTTTCTGGTCGATATTTATTAGATATTTTATGAATATCCCCTTCATTACTATAAAACCTATTACTTTTAAATAAATTATTTATCCTCTTATTTAAATATTCTTTATCAAACAAATCAAATAAATTATTATAAATTTTAAAAGAAACACCCATGGTA
>JAZSOX010000145.1:0-7717 GCA_045537175.1 Bacilli bacterium | reverse complement strand
TAAGAATAGTTTATTAAGAATGAGATTATTTAATATGTATCACCTTTTTTTTATTTTAATAGTTTTTTTATTAGTGGCATTAATAGTAGTAAATAAAGAAAAATTTATTAATATGACTAAAGAAAAACATAAAAAATTAAGATTAATAGTAGCATTTTTGTTAATAGGAACTTTGATTATTAAAAATGTAAGTTTACTATATTTTAATGCATTTGACTGGAAAAAACATTTAGATATTGGTTTTTGTGGCTTTACTAATATTATGTTTATATTATATTGCATTACGGGTTCTAAAAAAATATATCCAATATGTTTTAAAATGACATTTATTGGGCCGTTACTATCTATACTAATACCAAGTTTTGATATATCACCTTTAAATTATAATTTTTATTCTTTTATAATTATGCATCATTTAATTTTTATATTTAATATTATGTTTATGTATATTGAAGGGTATACATATAGTAAAAAAGTATTTATTAAAAGCATTATTTTTATTTTTATATATACAATATTGATATATTTATTCGATATATTCACTGGAGCAGTTTATAATCACCCACTTGCATTTGTAAATATTAAATTTGTTGATTATGGGATAATAAAATTATTATCATACAATTATTTAACGTTGATTTTAACATTTTATTTTGTAGCAAGTATAATGATAATTATATCAAAAAAAACACTAATTTTTTTAAATAAAAAATAGTTATATTTTTGTAGTTTTTATAAATATTGTGTGTTAAAATATAAATGTGAGTAAAAGAATCAGATAGGGAGAAGAATATGAAGAAGTTATATATTGCTTTTATTTTATTTTTGTTAATGCCAGTAATGGTATTCGCAACACAAAATGATGATTTATATTATTATGATGATACTAATACATATTATATAGTTCAATGTAGTTATAGTAATACTCAAACTAATGGTGTTGCTGAACTAGAATTTCATTATTATCATAGTCAAAAAGATGATGATTATGGTAAGTGGGGTGTAGTATATCATGCAGCTGGAGATCATTATGGACAAAACGGATGTAAAAAAGGACCTGATTGGTTTGGTAATGTATTTAGTGATAAAGGTTCACCAAATATTTATATGCCAAGTAATGTTAACTCAGCCTTAAAAGACAAACATACATGTCCAAAAAGTTGTTATTTAGATACAAAATCTAGAGATGAGATTTGTTGCGATAATGGTGATGGCTGGTGTACAAAAAATCACACTAATATTGCCACTTATTTTGCGAATAAAAATGATAAATATATAAGTGACAAAAAAGAAAGTGACAAACAAGAAGACACAGCAAAAGAATTAGAAGAACATATGAATGATGGTGTTACTGATGAAGTAATTGAAAATGGAAAAGAAGCAGTAAATAGCCAAATAACTGAAAATATAGATAAAGTTTTAGATGAAGCTTACGGAACTGATAAAGGTGGAGAAATATCAGATGCAGATAAGCAATATTATCAAGATAATAAAGAAACAATAACTGAGAAACCAAAAAAAGATTTAACATCACAAATTAACAGAATAAAAGAACAGTTAGAAAAAGATTATCAAAACGGATTAATTGATGAAGATACATATAATTCAAAAAAACAAAATTTAGAAGATTTTACTGATGGAAATATTAATGATTTATATGATAACATTTTTGACTACAATTTTTCTTTAAGTATTCATATATCAGAACAAAATTGTAAGTCAATGTTAGGTGATCCTCAAACAAATGGAACTCCAGCATTTTATCTTGTAATAGCATTTACTATAATAAAATATGTAGCTATCATATTATTGATTGTTTTGACTATAATGGATTATGCTTCAGCGGTAGCATCACATGACAATGATATGATAAAAAAAGCAACTAGCAAAGCAATATTAAGAGCAATTTTATGTATAGTGATATTTTTATTACCAACATTAATAGAATTCGTGTTAAAATACCTTAATGAAAGAGCTGTAGGGCTTTGTGGTATAAAATAGATAGGTTGTGTTTAAATGTTAATTTTAGGTTGGATAAGTGAGGGAATAATTGGTGCTGGCTTATGGATAGTTTCAGGAATTTATCATGTAGCAGCATTTGTATTTGAATTATTTTTAATACTTGCATCTGGTCAATTATTAGAGGCGGATGCTTATGAAACAATAATAACTAACTTTTATATAATACTCGGAATAATAATGCTTTTTGCATTAGCTTTTTCGCTTTTAAAAGGAATGGTTAATCCTGATGATCAAAAGCAAGGTGCATCAGCAGTAAAAAAAGTTATTGTTAATATAATAACTTCTGCAATTTTAATGGCTGTTTTACCTTCAATTTTCTCATTTGCATATGATTTTCAAGATGCTGTTATAAATGGTCAAAATACAATAGGAAAATTTTTTGGATATGGAAGTGCTAGCTCTACCGATACACCAACTGAACAAAGTAATTTACAAAAGGTTCAACAAGGTGCATATCAAATAGTAAATGGTGTATTTACAGCATTTTTCAACGTTAACGGTGACTATTGTTCAGATAAAGTAGCAACAGCAGGATCTAAAACTGCAAAAGAACAAATTATATATTGTCAAGAAAATACTATTGGTGATGATGGTGAGTCTTTTGATACAATTTCCTCATATGTAGAAAGAACAGGTTCATTTGGAACATATGGTGGTTTTGCTGAAAATATTGATGACAATGAAATGGATTTTAATTTTTTACTTAGTTTAATTGCAGGTTTATTACTAATATATATTGGAGTTTCATATTGTTTTGATATGGCACTACGATTAGTAAAATTAGTATTCTTTCAATTAATTGCACCAATTCCAATTTTCTTTAGAATAATACCTGATAGTAAATTAAGTGGTGTATTTAATACTTGGACAAAGAAAACATTATCTTGTTATTTAGAAGTATATGTAAGAATTTTTATATTTTATTTTGTAATTTATTTATGTAATCAAATGATACAAGCACCATTCTTAAGTAGTGATATTTATGAATACGGATGGTTCTTAGCATTCTTGGCTAGAGCATTTATATTAATGGGACTTGTTACTTTTATGAGACAAGCACCAAAATTATTTGCTGAAATTACAGGAATTGATTCTGGTAATATGAGTCTAGGAATTAGAGATAAATTAGCAGCAGGTGGAGCTTTTGCTGCAGGAGCAATCTTAGGTGGTGGAGCTACTGCGTTAACTAGAAATGCTGTTAATGCTGGACGTAATGTTAAAAATAAATTTGAAAAAGGCGAAGATGGAAAATGGCATCGTAAAGAAGGCGTTAGAAAAAGAGATATTGCAGCAGGAATTGCTGGAGGATTCGCGTCTACGATTGCAGGAGGTTTTTCTGGAGCAGCTCGTTCTGCTAAAGGAGGCTGGGGTGCCAAAAGTGCTGGAGATATGAAATCATCTGCAGCAAGTGGAGCAGCTAAAGCCGTAAATGTTAGAGATAAAAGAGCAGCTTACAAGGCTAGCCATGGAGGTACTCTTGGTGGAGTTATTAAGGGACATGCTATGGACACTTTACAAGGTGTTGGTGAATGGGCAGGTGTAGGAGTTGGCGATACAACTTTAGGATATTATGCAACTGCAGCACAAGCTACCAACGCATACAATGATATGAGTGAAGGTACTTATAAGAAAAAACAAGAATATGTTGATCAAAGTTCAATTGTTAAATCTTTAAAATCAAAAGTTGGATTATTAAAACCTGAATTTAAAGCAAATCAAGATAGAATAGAAGCTTTATTAGAATCTAAAAAAGGCGCAAATGCTAGAAGAGCAAGAGAAATTGATGCTGAAATAAGAGAAATTCAAAAAAGACAATCTGCTATTTCTACAGAATTTGCTAGATTAGATCACGAAGATGCAGTATTAACACAAATGCAAATTGATATGGCGTTTAAGAAAAGAGATGTTATTGCATTAGCAGGTACAAAATTAGGAGTTGACCAAAAAGTTAATTATTCTGGTGATAGAGAAATTCAATCTGCCTTTTCTGATGCAATTAGTAGAGCTTTTGGATTAATTGATGACAAAGGACAATCTACAGGAATTACATTAGATGCAAACACACAAAATATATTTAATGCACTTATGAAAGGTGAAGCAGTAGATGAAAGATGGATTACAAAAGACAATATAATTACATTACAAGACGCAATTGATCAAGCTAATATTGGAAGACAACATATTAAATCTGTTAAAGAAAGAGAACATGTTGTTAAGACAGGAAATAGACCGCAAGAAAAGAAAGATAAATAATTTTGAAGGAGGAATAATTAGGTGGAAAACAATTATTTGATACCGGCAAACACAAAAAAATCACAATTGATTTTAGGATTTTTTACACCAGTTGATTTAATAATTTTTGTAGTTGGTTGTGTATGGTCATTTTTAATGTTGTTAATAGTAAATACAATTAGTTTAACAGTACTTATTATAATAATGTTACCGGCGCTTATTGGAGCTTTTCTAGTAATGCCGGTTCCACATTATCATAATGTTTTACAATTGTTAACTAACATATTTAATTTTTTTACTAATAGAAGACAATATTATTGGAGAGGATGGAGTATATATGATGAATTCAACTCAAGAAATAAATAGTTCAAAATTTACAGACTCATGGTTACCAATTAGACAAATAATGAATGGTATGATTCAACTTGAAAGTGGATACTATGTTACGGGAGTAAAAGTACATCCAAAAAACATTTTTATTATGGATCAACAATCACAAGATAGTATAATATATAGTTTGAGAAACTTTTATAATACTATTGATTATGAATTTTGGCTTATTATAGCAGATCGTCCAGTTGATATTAATTTATATTTGGCTGAACTTCAAAAAATGTATAATAATGCCCCAAGCAACGAAGTTAGAAAACTAATACTACAAGATATTAACAAAGCTAATCAATTTATGAGTGTTGAATATAATGTAGTTGATACAGAATATTATATTATTTTTCAAGAACAAAAATTGGAAATATTACAAAAGAAGTTACATAATTTAATAAGTGGTTTAGCAAATTGCGGACTTCAATCAACACAAACAAGTAATAGTGATTTAAGAATAATTTTAGATAATCTCCTAAATGGTGGAGAAACAATTAATTTTGGAACGGTGATGTACTAATGGGTGTAAAGAATGAAATAGCTCCAAAAGGAATGGAGTTTAAACCAACAGAATTTAGGATTGGTGGTAAGTATTCTACAATAATTACCATTGTATCATTTCCTAAAAATGTTTATGTAGGATATTTATCAGATATAACAAATATATCTGGAGTAAAAGTTGTTGTAAAACATATTCCAATTCAGTTTACTGTTTTACAAAAAATGATAAATAAAGAAGTAGCTGATTTAAAAACAAGATATCAATCTGAAAAAGACCAAACAATGCAAGAAAAGATTCGTCAAGATTATGAATCATTAGAACAATTTGTTAGTATGTTAGCAGCAACACAAGCAAGAATTTTTGATTTTCAAATGCATTTAATGATTAGTGCAGATAGTAAAGAAGAACTAGAAATTAAGAAAATGGAAGTTAAAGGTTATTTAAATGCTTTAGGTATGAATGGTGTAGCTCTTATGTTCGAACAAGAAAAAGTGTTAAAGAGTATTGTTCCTATATTTCCAAAACAAGATATAGAACAAAGAATTGGTACACCGATTCCTTCTGTAACAATAGCTGCAATGTATCCATTTGTATTTGATAGCATAAAAGATCCCGGTCAAGCATGTCTGTTTGGTGTTGATTTTTCTGGAGGAGTTGTGCTATTCAATCAATTCTTATATCAAATTAAGAAGGAACACAATAGAAATAATGCCAATTTAATTTTATTAGGTACTTCTGGTAGTGGTAAATCAACTGCAGCAAAATTATTACTAAGAAATCACATTCGAAATGGCTGTAAAATAGTTGCCATTGACCCCGAAGGTGAACTTGGTGAAATGACTAATATGCTTGGTGGAGACTTCTTAGACTTAGGAAAAGGTGGAGAATTCGGAATGATAAATCCACTTGAAATTGTAGTAGATGTAGACGAGGAAGAAATTAGTCAAGGACTTGGCTATACAGTATTAACAAGAACGCTACAACAATTAAAAGCATTTATGAAATATTATAATCCTTCTATTGAAGAAGATGTACTAACATTATTTAGTGAAGTAGTTCAAGATACTTATAAAAGATATAAAATAGATTATGATACAGATTATACTCAATTAACAAGCGAAATGTTTCCAACTTTTGATGATGTTTATGCTACCATTAAAGGAAGACTATTATCAATGGTTGATGCAACTCGTGAAAGAGATGTAATGAAAAGACTAGAACTTAAAGTTAGACCGTTAGTTAAAGAATTAAGATATTATTTTACTGGTCATACAACAATTCAAATTAATAGTGACTTCATTGTATTTAATATAAAAGAATTAATGAATAGTGATGAAAATATTAAAAATGCTTTATTCTTCAATATTTTAAAATATGCATGGGGATTATGTTTAGATAAAGACGTTAATACAGTAATGATGGTTGATGAAGCTCATGTATTACTTGCAAGTCACAATGAATTAGGTGCAGAATTCTTGGCACAAATTCAAAGACGTAGTCGAAAATATAATACAGGAACAATAATTATTACTCAACAACCAACAGATTTTGCTGCTCCTACAATTATTCAACATGGTAAAGCAATATTTGATAATGCATCATACTATTTGATTATGGGACTTCGTAAACAAGCAGTTGATGATTTAGCACAATTAATAGATTTAAATGAAAGTGAAAAAGAAGGTATTAAATTCTATCCTCAAGGTCAAGGTTTATTTGTATGTGGAAACAGAAGAATGCGTATTAATGTAGTTGTAACACAGGAAGAATTAGACTCATTTGGTTCTGGTGGAGGTTATTAAAATTAAGCTAATTTATTAGCTTTTTTTTATACAACAAATATGGTAAAATTACAATGAAATAGGTGGTAACCATGGATACAGGGAGAATAATAGAAAAAGCAAGACAACTAGGACTAAAAATAGAAGGAAGTAGTGAAACAGAAAGACTTCAAAATATTGCAGATCAAATGGGAGTAGAAATAGAAGAATTAGAAGGAGCCCTGGATTCAGAATTAGATGAAATACAAGCGGAAAATTTGTATGATAATGAAGCAGAAGATGTTGAGTATTTAGAAGAAGGATATACAGAAGGAGCAAATCAAGAAGGAGAAAGACCAGCAAGATTTGGTGAAGAAGAATACAGAAGAACTGAAGGCGATAAAGAGTATTATAAAAATCAAGGGAAAAAACTTGATGAAGATTTAGAAGAAAAAAAGAAAAAAGCCGAAGAGGCAAAAAAAACAAAAGAAGAAGCAGAACAAAAAAGAAAAGAAGCAAAAGAACAGAAAAAAAGTAGTAGTGGAGAAAATAGGGGAGCAGATAATCAAGCCTATAGGAATGCCAATAAAGATTATAAGAAGGCAAAAAAAGAATCAAAGA
Organism: Bacilli bacterium; assembly: GCA_045537175.1. Classification (GTDB taxonomy): domain Bacteria; phylum Bacillota_I; class Bacilli_A; order RF39; family UBA660; genus SIG200. Next base: position 199 of record JAZSOX010000145.1, on the reverse strand, counting down.
AAGCAGATCAAGCTGTAAAAGGAACAAAAAGAGATATTCGAAATAATAAGATAAGTGATATAAAAAGTAAGATGTATCAAGTAAGACATCCTTTAGAAGCAGCAAAAAACAATATAAAAAATAGCGCTAAAAATGCAGCAAAAAACACTGCCAAAAAAGCAGGTAAAGCAGTAGGCAAAGGAGCTGTAAAAGCAGGCAA
>JAZSOX010000089.1:0-5149 GCA_045537175.1 Bacilli bacterium | reverse complement strand
CCTACAAGAATTATACAAAAAAGTTTGCATATAATTTGTAAGGTTTTGTCGAACATTATTTATTTTTTCATTAACTCTATTATTTTAGTTTTTATTGAGTCTAAATCTAATTCATAATAACTTAGCAACTCTTCTTTAGTTCCAGATACAGAATATTTATTTAACCCTAAAATATATTCTTCATTAGTAGCAAAATTTTTCCATAATGAATTACTTCCGAATTCTATTACAAACGTTTTTAATTCTTTAGGTAATAAACTATATTTATATCTTTCGTTTTGCATTTTAAAAAGTTCTTGACTAGGCATTGTAACCACTCTAAAATCTATTCCATAAGGGAATAATTCTTCTGCAATTCTTGTAGCCAATGCTACCTCGCTTCCTGTAGCAATTATAATTCCATTGGCTTCCCCTTTTTCTCTTTTTGCACGATACGCACCTGCTACTACATATTTATAATTAGTTCCTTCCAATTTCTTTGTTTTTTCACTACCTAAAATTATAGTTGTAGCTTTTTTATAACTTGCTAAAATATTATATATTCCAATAATTTCATTTATATCAGCTGGTCTAAAATTAATTAAATTTGGTATTAATCTTAAACTATTTATTTCATCTACACAACTATAACCATAGTTTTCATATGTATTAGTAAACGTATCTTGAGTAAAGATATAATGAACAGCTAAATTGTTGGCTGCGCTGAATTTAATTGATTGTCTTAATATATTACTATTTATAAGTGGTGTACTAATAAATACTTTAAATCCTAAACTTGCAAGTCCATTAACAATTCCACCCATTGCAGCACTTCTACCGCCAAATAAAATATTTCTACCAGTTGGATTACTAACATTCATAGTATCTGATTTACTAATATTACAATGAGTGTAGATAAAATTATCATCACTTGCACTTAAGATAAACGGACTTTTATTAGCTAAAATATTAAATATCTTACTATGCCCCAAATTTAATTCTTCTTCATAATTGTCATTTAATTTTATATTTTCAGCTTTAAAGTCTAATTTAAAACTTTTGGTTTCTAAAAATTCTATAATTTCTTTTAATTTTAAATCATTTAAACATTCCTCTTTTAATGATTCCCATTTACATAATTGTTTTGATAATCTTTTTTCTATCAACTTATTTAATTCAGTATAATATTCATTTTTAACATTGAATGGTAATTCAAATTTATACATGTTTCTTAAATTATCCATATCATCATTAGTAAGAGGCATATTAAAGAATTTATTCGATCCCTCTCTTAAGCTATCTTTAGCATAAACATTATTAACTACTATAATGCTTGGCTTTTTATTGTCTAAAGCTTCTTCAATAGCTTCATCTAATACACTTACTGAACTGCCTTTCACTTCTATTGTTTTATATCCTAAAGCATTAAATCTTTCTTCTAAATTTTCAGTATATATTTCTTTAGTATTAGAGTCCCTTGCAATATCATCTTTAACAACTATTATAATAAGTTTATTTAATTTTTCTTTACTAGCATAAGATAAAGCTTCATAAGATGAACCTTTCATAATATCTTCATATGTACAAATACAATAAGTATTAAAATTAATTAAATTACACTTTGGATTACCTATTTTTACTAATGATTCAAGATATCTTTCTCCAATGGCAACCCCGATTGATGAAGTAATGGAATCTCCAGAAGTATGACTGGCTAAATCTATCCCTGGAACTCCAGGATTAGCATACCCTAATAATTTAGCATTCAACTTTTTAAACTCTTTTAAACTATCAAGAGATACATCAAAACCAAACATGTGTAAAGTAGAATACATAATTGGCAATAATCTATTACTAATTATTACTCTATCTCTATTAATCCAATTAGGGTTTTTATTATCAAACTTTAAGTGTTTGGCAAATAATGTATAAAATATATTAGTGCTACTTAAAACAAGGCCAGCATCTCCGCTACCAGCTTCTTTAATCATATCCAAACTTAACATTTTTATACTATTTATTATATTAGTATCTAATTTACTCACAACAAAGCTCCTTTACTACTTTACATTTTATTTATTAAATCATTTATTTTTTCAACAGATTTATTGTTATCTAATTCCATCATTTTATCATGCATTTTTTTAATAACGTTAGAGTTTTTTTCTAATTTATTTAAACATCTTCTAAAAGACCAAAGTCCTCTTACTTTTATACCAAATTTCTTTTTAGACATAAACCTAGCATTATATTTCTCTTGGCCACCCATTCCAGGCACTAATACCATTGGAACTTTCATTTCTAAGCATTCTGTAACAGTAGCTCCTCCTGGTTTACTAATAACCAAATCACTTATTTTCATCAAATTAAATACATCTGTAGAAAATCCTAAAACAGTAATATTTTTTATTCCTTTACTTTTAACATATTTTTCACATTTATATTTTAATTTTTCGTTTTTACCACTAATAAAAATTATGTCTGCATTCAAATTCATTTTAGCAATAGTTTTAAAATAATCATAATAATACATACTTCCTGCAGTACTACCACCAAAGAATAAATATATTTTTTTATCTCCTTTTAAATTATATCTTTTTAAAATAAATTCATCTGGATCTAATTTATTTATTTGAGCAATATTCAAAGGAAGCCCAAAGGCATAAACTTTTTTAGCGTCCACTCCTCTTCTAACTAACTCTTCCTTAACCATTTCATTACCTACTATGAAGCCAGTTTCTTTTTTGTGATTTTTAGTCCACCATTCATGAGTTCTATAATCTGTTATTATTGTGAATAATTTACTATTAATTAATTTTATATCATTATAATAATTAATTATGTTACTACAATAAAAATGGCTTGATATCGTTATATCTGGGTTGTATTCTTTAATAATCTTTCTTAATTTTTCATTATCATAACATTTTCTAGAAAATACATTATGTCCTAAAGAAGATAATTTATGATCAAGTAATTCATATGCTGTATCAAAAATGATTTCTGGGCGTCGTTTACAAACCCAATCCATTAATTTTACTGACATCCTACCAACAAAATTACCATAATCAGTTATATCTAAAATCTTAACATCTACTTTATCATTATTTTCTTCCATATATTTAGCAACATACTCAGCAATTGATTTATGTCCTGAGCCGTACCTTGCATACATAACTAATATTTTTTTCTTCATATCTATACCCTCTTAATAATTATAATATTTTTTTCAAAAGAAAACAATGAATTTAATTATTCATTGCTATATAAGTATTACCAACATTTTCAGTATTAACTGCATTTAAGTAAGAAAATCTCATATTCAAGAGCAATACTCCAATCACGATGACCGAATAGAACAAAATTAGTCCTCCAATATTGTTTAATGTTTTTTTCATAATATCACTCCTTCTTACACTTCAATCTTACCAAAAACATTTGTTTGTGTCAATTGCAAAAAGAAACAATTGTTTGACATTTTACATATGGTGTTGTAAAATAAATTTAGGAGGAAGTTATGAAAGGAACTGAAATTACTAAAAGACAGAAAGATGTACTAGATTATATAAAGAAATATATAGCTGATCATGGTTATCCACCAGCAATAAGAGAAATTTGTAAAGGAGTTAATTTATCAAGTCCTGCAACAGTCTTTGTTCATATGAAAAATCTTGAACAATTGGGATATATAAAAACTACTAGTAACAAATTTAGAACAATTGAAATTTTATGTGAAAATGAATATTTAGAACAGAATGAAGATATTGTAAAGGTTCCATTACTTGGAAAAATCACTGCAGGTTCACCAATTACTGCAATTGAACAACCAAACGAATTTTTTGATATCCCAGCTTCATTAATTCCTGCAACTGCTACTGTATTTACTTTACATGTAAGTGGAGAATCTATGATTAATGCGGGTATATATGACGGAGATTATGTTATTGTTCAAAAACAAAATAATGCCAAAAATGGCGACATAGTTGTAGCAATGACTGAAGAAAATGAAGCAACTATTAAAACTTTTTACAAAGAAAAAAATCATATTAGATTACAACCAGAAAATGATACAATGGACCCAATAATTTTAGATAATTGCACTATTTTAGGGAAAGCAATTGGGTTATATAGGAAATTTTAGAACACAAAAAGCTATTCAAAATTGAATAGCTTTTTAAGTTATTATCTATTTATATACCACTTCGTATACTTTATTTGTTTCAAGTATTTCGGGTATTTCTAATTTCAAAAAATTAGATGTATGGCCAATACTCTTACCATTCTTAGTTTCTTCAATTAAAACTTTAACTTTCGTGTTATAAAATTTACTATTATATTCTTGTTCTAATATATTAGATAACTCAAGCAGTTTATGAACTCGATTAGTTTTTTCTTGACTAGATATTTCTTTCATTTTACTTGCTATTGTCCCATTACGTTTAGAATATGGAAACACATGTATTTTACTAAAACCAACTCTTTTAGCAGTTTCGTACGTTGTGTTAAACATTTCTTCTGTTTCTCCCGGGAATCCTACTATAATATCTGTAGTAATAGATATATCCGGTCTAATACTTTTTATTTCATCTATTTTGCAAAAGAAATAATCTAAATCATATTTTCTATTCATAGCTTTTAATATTTCATTACTCCCTGCTTGTAACGGAATATGTAAATGACTACAGAATTTTTGGTTATTCTTTAACATTTCCATAAATTTGTCATTTAATTCAGTTATTTCTACACTAGAAAGTCTTATTCTTTCTAATTTATCAATTTTACTTAATTCATTAATTAAATCAACTAAATCTTTACCACTATCATTATAAGAACCTGTATGAATACCAGTTAAAACAATTTCTTTGTGATTGTTTTCTACTAATCTTTTCGCTTCTTCAATAACTAAATCGAAATTCTTGCTTCTACATTTTCCTCTCATAAAAGGAATAATGCAATATGAACAAAAATTATCGCATCCATCTTGAATTTTTATATACGCTCTTGTATGATCAAATTTATTTATATCCATATTTTCAAAATCTAAGTCACGATTGTTAGTTATAAAACTATATTTTTCTTTAGTGTCTATAAATTTATTTATTAATTCTACTATTTGAGATTTATTTCTATTCCCTAATAATATATCTATATTCATATTTTTATATTCTTC
>JAZSOX010000165.1:0-8039 GCA_045537175.1 Bacilli bacterium | reverse complement strand
ATACTTTTAATTTTGTTTCTTCTGAAATAGATTTATCCATTAATACATCGTAACTTTCCTTAAATATTTTAAATGATGAATAAATAATCCAAAATGAAATAATTATTCCAACTACATTATTAAATCAATAAATATTTTTCAAAGATAATAAACAAGAAATTAAGTTTAAAAATGTAATTATAGAGTCATAAAAATGATCTTTAGAATTAGCACTTATTAATAAATTATGTTCTTTTCTAGCAATATAATTTGTGTACAAATATAATGAAATTTTAATAATTATTGTAACAATACAAACTACTACTAACCATATAGAAAAAGTATATTCTTTATTTTCTAAAAGAGAAACTAATGATTCTTTAAAAATTGTAAATGAGGCAATAATCATTACAATACTAATAAGCATAGAATAAATATATTCTGCCTTACCATGACCTAAATTATGATCATCATCTTTGGGCTTACTAGCAATCTTATTTCCAATATAAGTTATTAATGATGATAAAATATCTCCCGCACTATTAAAAGCATCAGCTATCATTGCTTGACTACCAGTAACAAAACCTACTAGTGATTTTATTATACATAAAAATAAATTGCCAACTATACCTAGTAAGCTCGCAATTTTTACTAATTTAAATCTTTTCATCCTACACATCCTACTTTGCCATACTATTATAACATATGAAAAAAGAAGATTAAATCTTCTTTTTTTATTATCTTCTATCATCAAAGATAGCTATTAATCTAATTATCTCAAGAATTGATGTAAGTACTGAAGCTACATAAGTCATTGCAGCTGAATTTAACATTTTAGCTACACCAACATCTTCACCACTATCAATTAAATTTAACTTTTCTAATTCTTTTCTAGCTCTTTTACTAGCATCAAATTCTACTGGTAATGTTATTAGTTGAAAAACTAAACCTATACTAATTAGCCCAATACCAAACATAAATATATTTAATGCTTCTGACATAAGACCAATAAATATAACTATCCACGAAAATGAAGAAGCTAGATTAACTACAGGAACTAAAAAACTTCTGATTCTCATAAATGTATAATTATCTTTGTCTTGAATGGCATGTCCACATTCATGTGCTGCAACCGAAGCCGCTGCTATAGTATCACCATTAAATATATCTTTAGATAATTTAATAACTTTTCTACTCGGATCATAATGGTCAGATAAATTACCACCAGTTTCTACTACATAAATATCTTCAAGCCCATTAGCATCTAATATCTTTCTAGCAACTTCAAACCCAGATAAACCTTTACTATTATTTATTTTCTTATATTTAGAATATGAAACGCTAATATTAATTTGTGCTATAACTGGTATTATTATAATTGCTAAATACAATAATATATCCATTACTTCACCTCAAATATTGTTCCTTCTCTAGTATCTTTTAATATTATACCCATATTTAATAATTCTTCTCTTATAGAATCAGCTGTAGCAAAATCTTTATTTTGTTTTGCTAATTTTCTTTCTTCAATTTTTCTTAAAATAAATTCTTCATCTATTTCTTTAATATTTTCTTTTAATAAATCTAAACTTAATACTTTATCAAAATCACTTATTAATTTTAATTTAGTACTTTCATTACATTCACTTTTTAATACATCATATACAAGTGATAATGCATTTGCAGTATTTAAATCATCTTCTAAGAAAGATTTAAATTTATTATTAAATTCTTCATATACAGTATTATCAATTTCTCCATCATCATTTAAACTTAACACTCTATTTTTTAGTTTTTTATAAGCATTTTCTGCACCATCTAAAGAATCATATGAGAATGTTAATTGTTTACGATAATGACTTTGTAAACACATAAATCTATAACTTAATGGATTATATCCCTTATTAACTAAAGTACTTACTGTTAATGTTTCACCCTTACTTTTACTCATTTTACCTGATGCATCATTTAAATGTTCTCCGTGCACCCAATAATTACACCATTTATGTCCTAAGAAACTTTCTGATTGAGCAATTTCATTTGTATGGTGTGGAAAAATATTATCTACTCCACCACAGTGAATGTCTAAGTATTCTCCTAAGTATTTAATACTTATACCAGAACATTCAATATGCCATCCCGGATAACCTAATCCAAAAGGACTTTCCCATTTAAGTTCTTGATCATCAAATTTTGATTTAGTAAACCACAATACAAAATCAGCTTTATTTCTCTTATTTTCATCTACTTCAACAGTATCTCTTACTCCACCGATTAAATCTTCTTCTGCTTGATTAGTTAAAGCATAATAATTATCTAATTTAGAAATATCAAAATATATATTTCCTCCAGCTTCATAAGCATAACCATCATTAAGTAACTTTTCTATTATCTTTATATATTCATTTATATTACTTGTTGCAGAACTAATAACTTCTGGTTTCTTAATATTTAAAGCATCACAATCACTAAAGAAAGCATCAGTATAATATTTAGCAATTTCTAAAACACTTTTGTTTTCTTTTTTAGCACTTTTAACCATTTTATCATCACCAGTATCGGCATCACTTGATAAGTGCCCAACATCAGTAATATTCATACAACGTAAGACATTAAATCCTATATAATTTAAAGATTTTTCTAATATATCTTCCATTATATAAGTTCTTAAATTACCTATGTGAGCATAATGATAAACAGTTGGCCCACATGTATACATTGTAACTTTTTCTTTATTCCAAGGAATAAATTCCTCTAATTTATGAGTCTTGGTATTGTATAAATACATAGAACTCCTCCTTACTTAAGTCTATCTATAACTTTATCTTTTCCTATTAAATAAATTTCATCAGGAAGTTCAGGACCATGTTCTACACCACTTATTTTAATTCTAATTGGCATATATAATAATTTTCCTTTTATTCCTGTTTTTTCTTTAACTTTATTTATAACTTCAGCAATTACTTCTACATTCCAATCAGATAAATTACTTATTTCTTCTTTATAAGCATTAATAACTACTGGAATATTTTCATCACTATTTAAAAATTCTTGATTTTCTTCACTAATATTTATTTCATCATTAAAGAAAATACCTACTAATTCATTAATTTCATTACCATATGATAAATGATCTTTATAAATTAATAATAATTTATTAACCCATTCTTCACTTTTATCACTAACATCAAATTTTAAGAATGGTCTTACAAATTTAAGATAATCTTCATCACTTAAATTTTTAATATATTTTGCATTAAACCATCTTAATTTTTTAATATCATAACTAGATGGTGATTTACTAATTCTATTAGCATCAAATGCTTTGATTAATTCATCCATTGTATAAACTTCTTGATTAGTTTCTGGACTCCAGCCAAGTAGCACTAAATAGTTTACTACTGCATCTGGTAAATATCCTTCGTTATATAAATCCATAAATGAAGCATCACCATTACGTTTAGATAATTTATTTCCATCTTCACCTAAAACCATTGGTACATGAATATATGTTGGAGCTTCCCAACCAAAAGCCTCATATAATAAATTATATTTTGGAGTTTGTGATAAATATTCATTACCTCTTATAACATGAGTAATTTTCATTAAATGATCATCAATAACATTCGCAAAATTATATGTTGGATATCCATCACTCTTAAGTAGTATTTGGTCTTCTAAAACTTTATTTTCTACTTTAACATCACCATATACAATATCATGAACTATACTAAAACCTGTTTTTGGCATTTTTTGTCTAATAACGTATTTTTCACCATTTTCAATTCTAGCTTTTATTTCTTCTTCACTTAAACGACTACATCGTCCATCATACATAAATGGTCTTTTATATTTATCAGCTAAAGCTCTCATTTCTTCTAAAGTTTCTTCTGTACAGAAACAATAATATGCTTTACCCATTTTAACTAATTCTTCAGCATAATGTTTATATAAATCTAATCTTTCACTTTGAATATATGGACCAAATTCACCTTCGTTATTAGGGCCTTCACTAATTTCTATGTTACATAATTTTAATGTATCATAAATAAAATCAATAGCACCTTCAACTTTTCTATTTTGATCAGTATCTTCTACTCTTAATATAAAATCTCCACCATCATGTTTTGCAACTAAGTATTCAAAAATTGCAGTTCTTAAATTTCCTATATGCATAAATCCTGTTGGGGATGGAGCAAATCTTGTTCTCGTTTTCATAAACACACTTCCTTAAGCCATATTTTACCACAATACACAATATTATTCACTATAATTTTATGATAATTCTTTTAATTTTCACACATAAAAACCCGCTATTTAGCGAGTTACTATTAAAAGGAAGAAAGAGTGCATTAATAACACTCTTTTTGTTTATTTTAACGTCTTCATTGACGATTAATTAACCTATAATATATGGATTACTTGACGATCCATCTCCACCAGTTATTTTTACATCAGATGTTAGATAAAATACTGGACGAACTGCATAATTAGTTAAATCTACATTCTTGTTAAGAATGCTTCCATTCGTATCCAAATAGTACGCATGGGATAAACCACCAGCAAAAGTTCCAACCCGTGGCAATATCCATTCTAATGGACTTGGTGGATTTACAGTTGTTGTGCTTAATGTCGCAGAATCATTATTACTTAAATGAATCCATCCTGTTTTCATTGTATTATAATTTGAATTAATTAATGAATCTAATGTTTTAGTTCCTAATGATAACGAATAATCACTGGCGTACATTAATCCTATTTTAGATGGTACTTCTTTCCATTCTCCTGCATTACAATCCGCTATTGTACTTACATTATAGTTGCATGTTTGATTTGATTTACCATTTCTATTTAATTCATGTAAGTATATACTTTTTGGTGTATTGTAATAGTAAAATATACCATATTTCGTTTTTGTTGTAGTATAATTTTCATATGATAATGTATTAGTTGCTGTGTAATTCCATTCTGTGATTTTATCTATCCAATTAGTGTCTTGCATATATTGGAATGCTGTATTTGTAAGAAAATAACTTCCGTTTATTCCTGAATACAAATCACTTTCATCCCAATCTACATCATCACTCGACTCGTGCCACTTATATGAAGTATTCAACGACTCTTTCTTGATTAATTTCATATGTTGATTTCCATCTGCATCTTCGAATATTCCTATGATTCTATACATATACATGTCTGTATTTCCTGTACATGTAGTTTTATCTGTTGTTCCAAAACATACATAATTTGCAGGATTAGTTCCTATATATCTATAACCATCATCTTCTAGAGTACTATCCCATATATCAGTTATATAACTTATATTATCACTGTCGTTTTTTATACAATCATCTATATTGCTATAATTTTTACATAATTTATATAAATTATCTAATGGTAAACTAAAATATAAATAACAATAACTTGTATTACCTGTATCAACTGTTGCTATATTATTTGTAGCATCATACGTAAGTACTCCATCTAATTTATTACCATTTACATCAATGCAGCCTGACATACTTGCGTTATAAGTATATCCTGAAGTTGGCCATGTATTATCGCTTGATTCTTTATATGTTCCATCATCTTGTTCTAACATTATGGCAAACATTTCATTAGTTAAGTTTTCTTGAAGATTAACCTCATCTAAATTTGTTTCTTTTCCCGAATATGATTTGTACATTAAAAATAATGTACTTGCCTCTACTAGTACTAGAAATAAAATTAAAGTTGTTAATAAAGTTTTTTTATTTTTCATAAACATCTCTTTCTACTCTTATTATGTTGAAATTACTTGTTTGTATTCAAGAAAACACTTACAGAAGTTATTCTTCTATCGTAATTAAATTATAGAAGAATTTCTTCTTTTAGTCAATAGAAGATTTCTTTCTATATTAAATTTAAGTTGGTGAAAATATGAATAGATTACGTGAACTTAGAGAAGATAGAGATTTGCTACAAAAAGACATTGCTAAAGCAATAGGACTTTCACAAAGAAATTATAGTTATTATGAAACCGAACAAGCAATGCTTACTGCAGATATTCTAAAAAATTTAGCTAATTTCTATAATACTTCAATAGATTATTTATTGTATGAAACTGACGAAAGAAAACCCTATTCAAAATCAATAATGAAGAAAAAAATAGAAAAAGAAGTTACATTAGAGACTGTTTGATAAAAACAGTCTCTTATAACTTCTTTTTTTAAGCTTTAATTTCTTTCATACTTAGTGATACTTTTTGTTTTTCAGTATTAATATCATCAACATATACATCAATAATATCTCCTACATTTACAACTTCACTTGGATGTTTTATAAATTTATCAGTCATTTTAGAAATATGAACTAAACCATCATTTTTAATTCCTATATCAACAAATGCTCCAAAGTCTACAACATTTCTAACTGTTCCTTGTAATTTCATACCTATTTTTAAATCTTCTAAATGAAGAACATCTTTTTTTAATAGTGGTTTTGGTAACATATCTCTTGGGTCTCTATTTGGTTTAACTAATGATTCTATTATATCTTGTAATGTAAATTTATCTATTTCTAATTCTTTTGCTAGATTATCAATATTAACATTTGATAAAACACTCTTTATTTCATCAGTACCAATTAAATTAATATTTAAATCTAAATGATTTAATAATTTTAAAGTATTATTATAACTTTCTGGGTGAATAGATGTAGTATCAAGTACATTGCTACCATTAAGAATTCTTAAGAACCCTATAGCTTGTTCATATGTTTTATCATTTAAAATTTTCTTTTTTAATAATTCTTCTCTTGATGTAAATAATCCAAATTCGTCACGATACTTAATTATTTTATCGATATTAGATTTAGTTAAACCAGAAATATATTTTAAAATTGAAGGAGATGCTGTATTAATATTCACTCCAACTTGATTAACTACTTTTTCAACAATAAAGTTTAAACTTTCCTTTAATTTTTTATCAGTAACATCATGTTGATATAATCCCACTCCAATACTTTCAGGATCTATCTTTACAAGTTCTGATAACGGATCTGATAATCTTCTTCCAATAGAAATAGCACTTCTTTCTTCGACATGTAATTCTGGAAATTCTGATATAGCAAGTTTTGATGCAGAATAAACAGATGCTCCTGCTTCATTAACAATAATGTATTCTACTTTTTTAGGAGATGATTTTATAACATCTGCAATAAAAGCTTCTGATTCTCTTGAAGCAGTTCCATTACCAATAGCTATTACATCAATATTATAATCATTTATTAACTTTAATATTGTTTCCTTACTCTTTTCGTATTCATTTTTAGGTTCATGTGGATATATAACTGAAATCTTTAATGGTTTTCCAGTTTTATCAATTACTGCTAATTTACATCCAGTTCGATAAGCTGGATCAAAGCCTAAAATTACTTTTTCTTTAATTGGAGGTTGCATTAACAATTTTTCTAAATTATCAGAAAAATTATCTATTGCTACATCTTCTGCTTTTTCTTTTAACTCTGCTCTTATTTCTCTTTCAATAGATGGAGATATTAATCTTTTATAACTATCTTTAATTGATGAATCAACAATACTTACAAGTTCTTCGTTAGCTGTATTTCTTATAACTTTACTCTTTAAAAAATCTAATATTAATTCTTCATTAATATCAACACTTACAGATAATATACCTTCTGATTCTCCACGATTAATAGCAAGAACTCTATAAAGTTTAATATTTTTTACTTGTTCTTTATAATCATAGTACATTTCATAAGTTTTTAATTCATCTTCACTATTTTTCTTTTTCTTACTAGTTAAAATACCATTCATATAAGTTAAATATCTTATTTGTTTTCTGTAGTAGGCATTATCACTAATCCATTCAGCAATAATATATTTAGCTCCAGTAATAGCATCTTCAATAGTTTTAACTTTATCATTTAAATATTTTTCAGCAATATTATTAATACTTCCTGATATATTAAAACTCATAATCATTTTAGCTAAAGGCTCTAAACCATTATTAATTGCATCGGTTGCTTTAGTTTTCTTTTTTTCTTTAAATGGTCTATAT
>JAZSOX010000105.1:0-5511 GCA_045537175.1 Bacilli bacterium | reverse complement strand
AATTTTGGTATAATTATTATTAGGTGAAATGTGTGAATTATCCTAATAAAATTAAAAAGGAATATCATAAAATTGTTAACTATGCAAATAGAGGTATGGACTTAGAAAATATCATAAATGATACAAATGAATATTTGTTATCAAAAGATATTGCACTTATCTATAAAAAACCTACTCCTATTGGTATTGTAAAAGTTAATTATGAAAATAATAAACAAATAATAGAAAAGGCATATTTTGCTAGTCCATCAACTTTAGATTACAATGGATTATATAAAGGAAAATATATTGAATTTGATGCTAAAAATACAGAATCAAAAACATCATTTCCTTTAAGCAATGTTCATGATCATCAAATAAAACATATTAGAAATGTAATAAAACATAATGGAATCGTATTTTTAATTATAAGAATTAATGGTTTATATTATTTATTAAATGGCCCTGATTTCATTTCATTTATAGATAATAATACAAGAAAAAGCATTCCATATGATTATATAAAAGAATATGGTTATGAATTAGAATATAATTATACTAAAGGATTAAATTATTTAAAATATGTTGATATAATTGGAGGTTATAAAAATGAAGAAAATTAGATTAAAAAAGAAAACAACAAAATCATCAAAAACAAAGGTTAAGAAAGCAACATGGAAAACAGTACTTAGTATTTTTTTAGCAATAGCCATTGTAGTAATTAGCATTTGTCTAATATTTGCTTTATATATTGTTATATCTAGTCCTGATTTTGAAAAAAATGAATTATATCAAACAGAACCGACAGTACTATATGATCGAAATGGCAAAGAATTTGCTAGAGTTGGTGCTGAAGATAGTGCTATTGTAACTTATGATGAATTACCTGATGTATTAGTAGATTCATTAGTAGCTACAGAAGATTCAAGATTTTTTCAACATAATGGTTTAGACTTATTTAGATTTTTAAAAGCTTCTGTTCTTCAATTAGTTGGTTCTGATACTGCAGGTGGAGCTTCTACTCTATCAATGCAAGTTATAAAAAATACATATACTAAAAAGGGTGAAACAGAAAATTCCATCCAAAGTTTTATAAGAAAATTTAGAGATATTTATATGTCAGTATTTAAATTAGAAGCCAATTATACAAAAGAAGAAATTATTGAATTCTATTTAAATAGTCAATGGTTTGCCAATTCTGGTAGTGTTAATACTTCTGGTATTGAAGGAGTTGAGCGTGCTAGCCAATATTATTTTGGTAAATCTGTTAAAGATATAAATTTAGCTGAAGCATCTCTTATGGCTGGTATGTTCCAAAATCCATATTTGTATAATCCATATAGAAACCCAGAAGGATGTCGTAATAGACAAACAACTGTATTAAAATTATTAGTAAGACATGGGTATATTACTGAGGAACAAAAAGAAGCAGTTCTTGATATTCCAATATCTAGCATGTTAGTAACAAAAGAAAACAGTGGTATTACTGTAGAAAGTAACCAAGCATTTATTGATTATGTTTTAAATGAAGTAACAGAAAAAACAGGTATGAATCCTAGACAGGTATCATTATCAATTTACACAACTTTTGATCCTGAAGTTCAAGATGTATTAGAACAAGTTGAAAATGGAGAAATATTTGAATTCCCAAATGATAAAGTACAAGAAAGTATTGCAGTTACAAGTACTGATGATGGTTCTTTGGTTGCAATATCTGGAGGTAGAAATTATACTGCTCAAGGATTAAATAGAGCTACTGTAAGAAATCAACCTGGTTCTACTGCTAAACCAATTTTTGATTACGCAATGTACATTGAACATATTAGTCAAAGTACTTACGATATGTTCTTAGATGAAGCAACAACTTATTCAAACGGCGCTAGCATTTCAAACTATGATAATAAACATAAAGGTCTTGTAACTATGAGATATGCATTAGATGATTCACGAAATATTCCTGCACTACTTGCATTTAAGAAAGTCTATGCATTAGACCCTGATATTATAAAAGATTTTGTTCATAGTGTTGGAATAGATTATGGTAAAGATTTATATGAATCATCTTCAATCGGTGGTTTTGATGGAACTTCTCCAATCGAATTATCTGCAGCTTATGGAACGTTTGCACGAGGTGGATATTATATAGAACCTTATGCATATACTAAAGTTGTTAATAACATAACTGGAGATGAAACAAATTATAGTTATACTAAAAAGCAAGTAATGGAAGAATCCACTGCATATATGATTAATAACATCTTAATTGATGCTTATGGTGGTAAAGGACCTGGCGGTACTACAGTGGCCGGTAAAACTGGTACAACTAACTTAGATAGAAAAACAAAAGATAAATATAAACTTCCAGGTGGAGCTTTAATGGATGTATGGATTGTTAGTTATTCTCCATCATATTCGATTTCTTTATGGTATGGATATGATCAAATAGAAAAAAATGCAAAAGAAAATAAATATTATTTAACTAGTAATACAGGTGGTACAGCTAGAAGACAAATAATGAATGGCTTATCAAAAAAAATACACGAAAAGAATGAATCATTTAAAGTTCCAAAAACATTAACAAAAGCAAGTATTGAACTAGAAACATTCCCTGCACAATTATGTAGTGAACATACTCCATCTAATATGTGCGTAGAAGAATATTTTGTAAAAGGAACTGAACCTACAGAAATTTCTAAAAGATATGCAACATTGGATAATCCAACTAATGGAAGTTATACTTATAGTGGTAATACAATTAACTTAAAATGGGATGCTATAAAGACACCTGATGCGATAGATACTAGTTACCTAACAAATCACTTTAATGAATATTATGGCAATTATGCAAGTAAGTATTATGACAAAAGAATCGATTATAATAACACTACTTTTGGTACTTTAGGTTATGAAATATATTTAAAAAATAATGGTGTTGAAACTTATGTTGGATTTACTAATATGACATCATTTACTTACGTAGTTCCTTCTGGAGGAGAATATGAATTTGTTATTAAAGCATCTTATTCAATATTTAAATCTAACAGAAGTGCTGGACATTCAATAAATACCAAAACTATAGATAATAATGTAAATGACTTTGTAGAATCTCCAGATGATAATACTGGTAATAATACAAATGATGAATCTACAGAACTAAATTAAACCAATAAAAAATCTGATATTAAATATCAGATTTTTTTGTTTCGAATTTATCTTATTGAACTTAGACTAATTATCTTTTCTACTTCTTCTCTTACGTTATCAAAAGTAAATGGTTTAGCAAGGACATCAACAATATCATAATTAAATGCTCTATCGATTCTTTCTTTTTGAACATCTCCAGTAATAATGCATACAGGAATTCTTTTAAACAAATTATTTTCTTTAAAATAATCTAATACAGCAAATCCATCAACCTCAGGCATATTTAAATCTAATAATACGCCTAAAATTGAATCATCAACATTATTTTTTACAATATCGATTGCTTCTCTACCATTGTATGCTACTACCACTTCATAATCATCTCTAAAAGCACGATCTACAATGTTACTAATAATTTTTGAATCATCTGCAACTAATATTTTTTTCTTCATATTTTTATCTCCTTATCCTAAATATTTTTTTGCTATTTCTGTAACTCTATCGACTTCTTTAATTAACTCATCATATTTTTTATTTACTTCATCAACATTATTTGCTTTACTAGCAAGCTCATGTTCATAAGCTATATCTGCTAAAGATTTAAATCCCAAATATTTAGAATCACTTTTTAATGCATGAACTAATATAGCATAATCATCCATATTTTGTTCTTTTTTATATTTTTCGATATTTGGTATTCTCATTTCATTTTCGCTTAAGAACGCTTCTAATGTTTCATCATAGAAACTTAAATCGCCTAATAATTCTAAAGCACTATTTAAATCAACACCATTATCAGTTAATATACTTACATCTCTCATAAAACCACTCCTTACTATAATAGAATTATATCATACTATTTATTTTTTTGCATTTAAATAAGTTTTTAATACTCTTTCTAACTCTTTTTTGTCAATTGGCTTAGAAATATAATCATTAAAGCCTTCTTTTAAATAGTTTTCTTTCATACCCGCAATCGCATTTGCAGTAAGAGCAATTACTGGAGTATTAAATCCATCTAATTGTTGTAATTTTTTAAATGTTTCTACTCCACTCATTTTTGGCATCATATCATCCATTAAAATTAAATCATATTTATTGCCTTCATTTATTTTATTAATACAATCGAATCCACTGGAAACACATTCAGTTTCTACCTTGTAACTTTCTAGTAATCTTGCTGCAACTTTTAAGTTAATTAAGTTATCATCTACGATTAATATTTTTTTACCTTTTATATTAACTTTCTTTACTACTTTTGCTTCAACAGGAACAACTTTCGTTTTATTTACTATCCTTTGATCAATTGCTACAGTAAATGTAGATCCTTTTCCATATGTTGAATCTACAACAATTTTTCCACCCATTAAATCTACTAGTTTTTTAGTTATAGCAAGTCCTAATCCGGTACCTTCAATAGTCATATTTTTTTCTAAATCAAATCTTTCAAATTTAGTAAATAACTTATCTACATTTTCTTTTTTTATTCCAATTCCACTATCTTTTACACTTATAATTAAACGACATATATTATCTTTTCTTATGGTACTTACACTTAATTCTACAAATCCTTTTTTAGTGTATTTAACTGCATTTGTTAAAAGATTTACTGCAATTTGTTTAAGCCTTACATAATCGCCATTTAAATAAGATGGTAAATCTTCTGCTATATTAATTTTAAACTCTAATGGCTTTTCACCAATTCTAGCTTGAGTTAATTTAATAAGTTCATCAAATATTTTTTGAGGTTCATATTCTACATTAACTATTTCTAATTTATTAGCTTCTATTTTAGAAATATCCAATATTCCATTTACTATTTCAAGTAAATTTTGACTAGCTGTCATTATATCTCTTGCTTCTTCTTTAATTACTTTAATATCTGTTTCTTCTAGTATTAATTGACTAAAACCATCAATTGCATTTAATGGTGTTCTAATTTC
Organism: Bacilli bacterium; assembly: GCA_045537175.1. Classification (GTDB taxonomy): domain Bacteria; phylum Bacillota_I; class Bacilli_A; order RF39; family UBA660; genus SIG200. The sequence continues at coordinate 445 of JAZSOX010000105.1, read as the reverse complement.
ATGAGACATATTTGATAAAAAGTCTGTTTTTGCTTTATTTGCTTTTTCAGCTTGATCTTTTGCAATATTTAATTCTTTTATTAATGTTAAATCTGGATTTTCAATTGTAAAGTACATTAAGAATGTTACAAAAGTTTCTAAAGCTGTTATTAATAATAATTCTGGATACATGTTTTGAATAAGTAATACTACACCACTACTTGCTATATATATAATTATTGGCATATATTTTGTTTTCTTAATATTTTTAAAATTTCTAACTAAAGCATAAACCCAAAGTATCATATAAATTGTTGATAACAAAGAAATGAATTTTGTTGCTGGTCCATAAGAATATACAGCAGTTCCATCTACATTATAGTGTAATGGTAGAACATAAACTAAAACTGTTGAAATAATATAAGTTATCCCACAATTACGAAATACACTTTTATATTTTTTTACT
>JAZSOX010000083.1:0-6675 GCA_045537175.1 Bacilli bacterium | reverse complement strand
AAGTAACAACTTTAGATTTAGAGAAAGTTAATGGAAAACCGGATTATACTAAAGACTTCTTTGGTAAAATGGCATCTCTTACTGTATCTGGACAACTTCAGGTAGAACCATTTGCAATGAACTATAAAAAAGTTTATACATTTGGTCCAACTTTTAGAGCCGAAAACTCAAATACGAAAACTCATGCATCAGAGTTTTGGATGATTGAACCAGAAATAGCATTTTGTGATTTAGAAGGCGATATGAATGTAATGGAAGATATGCTTAAATATGTAGTTAAGTATGTACTAGATAATGCTACTTCCGAAATTGATTTCTTTAATAAATTTGTTGAAAAAGGATTAAAAGATAAATTAACTAATTTAGTTAATAGCACATTCACTAGAATTGATCATAAAGATGTTATAACTATTTTAAAAGAAGCAAATGTTAAATGGGAATTTGAACCAGAATATGGTGAAGATATTGCAAAAGAACATGAAAAATATATTACAGAATATTTTAATGGCCCTGTATTTATCAAAAATTGGCCCAAAAATATAAAAGCATTTTATATGAAACAAAATGAAGATGGTGTAACTGTTGCTGCAGTTGATTTAGAAGTTCCTGGTGCTGGTGAACTTATGGGTGGTAGCCAAAGAGAAGAATCTTATGAAAAATTGGTTTCTAGAATGAAAGAATTAGGCATGGCTCCAGAAACTATGGAATGGTATTTAAATTTAAGAAGATATGGTGGTTGTATCCACGCAGGATTTGGAATGGGATTTGAAAGATTACTTATTTATCTAACAGGTGTAGATAACATAAGAGATGTAATACCTTATCCAAGAACACCAAAATCTTGTGAATATTAGAAAGGTGATAATAATGAAAAAATATAATAATGGTGAATTTAGACTTAAAGATGTAGGTAACTACTTTGAAGTTTATGGTTGGGTTAACAAACGTCGAGACATGGGAGGCGTAATATTTGTTGACTTACGTGACAGAAGTGGACTTTTACAAGCTGTGTTTAATAGAGATTTTTTAAAGGATGACTTTAAATTAGCAGAAACTCTTAAAAATGAATATTGTATTAAAGTTTACGGTAAATTAGAAAAAAGAGGAGAAGGTTTAGCTAATCCAAATTTAGCTACTGGTGAAGTTGAATTAATTGTAGAAAACTTAGAAATATTAAGTGAATGTGATATACTTCCATTTAATGTATATGAAGATGCTAATATTAATGAAAATATTTCATTAAAGTATCGTTATTTAGATTTACGTAAAGAAAGATTACAAAATACTATTATGACTCGTCATAAAATTACTTCATCTATTAGAGAATATTTAAATGGTGAAGGTTTCTTAGATATTGAAACTCCAATTTTATGTAAATCTACTCCAGAAGGTGCAAGAGATTATATTGTTCCTTCAAGAATTAGTAAAGGGTCATTCTATGCACTTCCTCAAAGTCCTCAAATTTGTAAACAATTATTAATGGTTTCTGGATTTGAAAAATATTATCAAATAGCAAAATGCTTTAGAGATGAAGATTTAAGAGCAGATCGTCAACCAGAATTTACTCAAATTGATATGGAAATGAGCTTTGTTACTGAAGAAGATGTAATGAATAATACTGAAAATTTACTTAAAAAAGTTGTTAAAGATGTTAAGGGAATAGATGTTCCAGATTTTCCAAGAATGCCTTATAAAGAAGCAATGGAAAGATATGGTAGTGATAAACCAGATACTAGATTTGAGATGGAACTATTAGATTTAACAGAAATTTTAAGAGGAACACAAATGAACGTGTTTAATAATGTTATTTCGAATGGTGGAATTGTTAAATGTTTAATTGTTAAAAATAATGGTGACAAATATTCTAGAAGTGATGTTGAACATTTAACTGATTTTGTAAAAATTTATGGAGCTAAAGGTTTAGCTTGGTTAAAATATGATAATGATACATTTAATGGAGTTATTGCTAAAAACTTAGAAGACGAAAAATTAGAATTAATGAGATCTACTTATAACATTAGTAATAATGATTTAATTTTAATAGTTGCAGATACTCCTAAAGTGGTTTATGCATCTCTTGGAGCATTAAGATTAAAACTAGCTAAAGAATTAAATTTAATAGATGAAAATAAATTAAATTTCTTATGGGTAACAGAATTCCCGATGTATGAATATAGCGAAACAGAAAAAAGATATAAATCATGTCACCATCCATTTACAATGCCTATTAGTGTAGATAAATTATCTGATTACGAAAATTGTACTGCTAAAGCTTATGACATTGTACTAAATGGTTATGAAGTTGGTGGAGGATCAATTCGTATACATGATCCTAAGGTACAAGCGATTGTATTTAAAGAATTAGGTATATCTGATGAAGAAGCACAAAAGAAATTTGGATTCTTCATTGATGCATTTAAATTTGGAGCACCTCCTCATGGTGGTTTAGCTTTAGGACTTGATAGATTAGTAATGATTCTATGCGGTACTGAAAACATCAAAGATGTTATTGCATTTCCAAAAACTCAAAGTGCAAGTGACTTAATGATGGAAGCTCCTTCTGAAGTTACTATAGAACAATTAAAAGAATTAGGAATTAAAATTGATGTGGAGGAAGATAATGAGTAAATTTACAAAAGAATTAATTGATAATTATGCTGATAAATTACTTATTGGTTTAACTCCTGAAGAAAACGAAATGGTATTGAATGAATTTGATGAAATAGATGCTAATTTAAATTTGGTAAATGAAATTGAAGGAATTAGCGAAGTTGAACCGATGACACATTGCTTAGATGATTTTGAATACGTATTAAGAGAAGACGTTGTGGCGCCTTCTCCTGATATTAAAGATTTACTTCGTAATAGTGATGTTACTGAAGATAGAGAAATAGTTGTGCCAAAGGTAGTTGGATAAGTGGTGATATTATGAAATATATGGATAAATCAATTGAGGAATTACATGAATTATTAGTTAAAGGCGAAGTGACTAGTGATGAGCTTGTTAAAGAGTCATTAGAACGTAGTCACGAAATTCAAGAAAAATGTAACGCTTTTGTTACTATCTTAGATGATGCTAAAGGTTGTGATGTTACTGATAATCTTTTATCTGGTATACCTTACGGAGTTAAAGATAATTATTCTACTAAAGATATTTTATCTACTGGTTCGTCAAACACATTAAAAGATTACGTACCATTCTTTAATGCAACTGCTATAGAAAATTTGGATAAAGCAGGAGCGATTAAAGTAAATAAAACTGCGTTGGACGAGTTTGGTATGGGTGGTACTGGTACTACAGCGCATACTGGTGTTCAAAAAAATCCTTGGGATAGAACACGAATTTGTGCTGGATCTTCTTCGGGATCAGCAGCAGCTGTTGCTGCAGGTGTTTATCCTTACGCGTTAGGAACTGATACAGGAGATTCTATTCGTAAACCTGCTGCTTATTGTGGTATTGTTGGATATAAACCAACATATGGAATGATTTCTCGTTATGGTGTATTTCCTTTTGCATCAAGCTTAGACCATTTAGGAGCTTTAACTAGAAGTGTTAGAGATGCTGCTATTGTAGTTGATGCGATGAAAGGGCTAGATATTAATGATATGACTTCTTGGGATTCAAGTAAAATGAATTTACTAGAAGCTTGTAATGGCGAAGTTAAGGGTAAGAAATTATGTTATATTAAAGAAATTTGTAATATCGAAAATTATCCAAATGCATCTGATGAGTTAAAATTGCATTTAGAAAATTTCCATAAAACTTTAGAAATTTGTAAATCTTTAGGTATGGAAGTAGAAGAAGTAAGTGTTGATAGAAATTTATTAAATGCTATATATAGTGTTTATCGTGTTATTCATTCTGCAGAAGCATCAAGTAACATGAGTAATTTAACAGGTATTATCTTTGGACCTCGTGGTAAAGGAGAAAATTATATTGAAATGATAAAAGATCATCGTACTAATGGCTTTTCTCCACTTATTAAACGTAGATTTGTAATTGGTTCTTATGTTCTTCAAAAAGAAAACAAAGATAGATATTTTAATAACGCTCAAAGAGCAAGAAGATTACTTGTTGATACATGGAAAGAATTATTTAAAAAATATGATGCTGTATTAAATCCAGTTGGTATAGGGCCTGCTAAAAAATTTGAAGATTTAGATAAAAAATACGATGATAACACAGTAGCTTTAGATGAAAATTTACAAATTGGTAACTTTGGTGGATTCCCATCTATAAGTATTCCTGACGGTTTTGTAAATAATTTACCAGTAAGTATTTGTATAACTGGAAACTGTTATGATGACGAAAATGTTTTAAATATAGCTTATGCACTTGAATCTGCGATGGAATATAAAGGTCAAGTTGTTAAGGAGGTTAAATAATGAGTAAATATTTAGCTAAAATTGGTTTAGAAATGCATTGTGAAGTTTCAGAAACTAATACTAAAGTATTTAGTGCAGCTGAAAACTCATATAAAGATACTCCTAATTGTAATGTAAGCGCTGTAGATATGGCATTCCCTGGAACACTACCTGTTGTTAATAAAGAAGCTGTAAGACTTGCATTAATGGCTAGTATGATATTAAAATGTAGCCAACCGGAATACTTCTATTTTGAAAGAAAAAATTATTATTATCCAGATTTACCAAAAGGTTTTCAAACTACTCAAGAAACTAAACCTATTCCATCAGGAATTTATGGTGAAGTAGAATTTGAATGTAATGGCGAATTAAAAAAGGTAAGAGTAAATAATCTACACTTAGAAGAAGATGCTGCATCACTAGATCATTATTATTCTACAAGTAATATTGATTATAATAGAGCTGGTGTGCCACTTTTAGAGTTAGTTACAGAACCAGATATTCATAGCGCTGATGAAGCAGTTGCTTTCTTAGAACACATGAGAAGCGTATATCAATACGCTGGTATTTCAGAAGCAGATAGTAAGAAAGGTCAAATTAGATGTGATGTTAATATTTCTTTAATGGATGCATCTCTTGATGAATCTGATCCAAATAATTGGGGAACTAGAGCGGAAATAAAAAATGTTAACTCTTTTGGAGGAGTTAGAGATGCTATTAACTATGAAATCGTTCGTCAATCTGAAATTTTAGATAATGGTGGAGTAGTTGAACAAGAAACTAGAAGATGGGATGAAGAATCAGGTACTACTATTTATATGAGAAGTAAAGTTGATGCTATCGATTATAAATATTTTGTAGAACCAAATATTCCTAAATTTAAAATTAGCAAAGAATGGTTAGATGAAATTAGAGCATCAATTCCGGAACTTGCAATGGATAGAAAGAAAAAATACATTGAAAAATATGGACTTTCTGAATATGACGCAGGAGTTATAGTAAAAGAAAAATGTGTTTCAGATTATTTTGAAGAGTGCTTAAAATTAAATATGAATGCTAAAACTGCTGCTAACTGGTTAACAGTACAAATTATTGCTTATATTAATAAATATGAAATTGAACTTAAAGATTTCTATTTAAATCCAACACTATTAAATCAAATAATTACTGAGCTTGATAAGGGAACTATTTCTTCAAAACAAGCTAAAGAAATATTCTTTAAAGCTTTAGAAGAAAATAAAGAACCGAAGACATTTATTACTAAAGATAATGCACAAATCTCTGACGAAGGAGTGCTAAATGATATTATAAGTAATATTTTAACTAATAATGAAAATCAAGTTGTAGAATATAAAAATGGTAAAACTAATTTATTCGATTATTTTGTTGGTCAAGTTATGAAAGAAACAAGAGGAAAAGCAAATCCAAATATTGTTAAAGAAATATTAAAAAGCAAATTAGATAATTAATTATATTTTATTAAAAAAGACTAATCGATTTGATTAGTTTTTTTCTTTTTTATATAATATTTATAGGTAATCTTATGATAAAGAGTCGCGTTACGGTTATAATTCCAGCAATAGTCGTTATAATGCGTGGAATGTGAATTCGAACGGTAATATGAACAACAATAATTTGACTAATACGAATGCGGTTCGCCCAGCCCACTATAACTTGAATGATAATATGGTTAAGGCTATATTTTTGGGAAGATAGAGGACAAAGATTATCTAGGAATTTATTCCAAATAAAAAACGGAGATGGTTTATTTTACGAAATAACCTAGTACTTCGTTATTTTTTTTATTTGTTTAATAATAGACACCATTCGACAAATATTTCTTTTAACGTATGTTATAGTATTTTTAAGGTGATAATATGAAAAAGAAAATATTGTTAGCAATTTTTTCTGTAGGTGCAGGTATGGCATTTACTTTCTTCTTTTTAAACAAAGAAAATACATTTGCAAAGGAAGAATATTTAATATATGCATTTCAAGTAGGTGCATTTGAAAAATACGATAATGCAGTTAATCTTTCTAATTTGTTGCCATCATCAATAATAAAAAAAGAAGATAATTTATATAAAATTTATGTTGCTATGTACAAAGATATTGATATAGTTAATAAAATGATTGTTTATTTTGAAAATAACAATATAAATATTTTTTTAAAAAGCCTAAGTGTATATAAAAATTTTTATAATGATTTGTTAAATTATGAAACTTTAATTAAAAATTCAGAAGACACAAACGTTTATAATAAAGTTAATCAAAGTATATTAAACTTATATTTAGAAAGTATGAAAAATG
>JAZSOX010000108.1:0-3204 GCA_045537175.1 Bacilli bacterium | reverse complement strand
ATTTTATTTTTAATAGATTTAAGTTTAATTATTGAATAAAAAATACACAATCTGGTGTATTTTTTTTCAATTGGTTTAATTATATTAATATAATAATTATATTCATTTTTCATATTATCACATAAATATTATAGCACAAAGAGGACATAATAGTTACCGGACATTATAATATTATAGTGTAAAAATTATTTTGGTGGTAAACATGACAACATTTAAAAGAGAATTTAATTTTAAAAAAGATATTAGAGAAAAAATTTCCAATAATATCAGAAAATACAGATTACTTGCAGGAATAACGCAAGAACAATTAGCAGTAGATATTGGATTATCTTACGATTTTGTTAGAAGATTAGAATTTAAAAAGGGAAAGATAGGATGTTCAATAGATACACTATATAAAATTTCAGTAGTATTAAATACAAGAATTGACAAATTTTTTGAATAGTATTGTGTTATAATAATTTTAGGTGATAGAAAATGCAAGAAAAATATATAGAACTACTTTTAAAAAGATGTTTGTGTGTGGAAAAAAACACACCCTTATTTATTCATTATAATAAATTAAATAAAGATTTTGTTGAGAAATTAGTTAAATATGCAAAAAAATTAGGAATTACAGATATTTATTTGGATGAGGAAGATTCTAAGTATGTTCATAATTTATTAAATTCATTAAGTTTAGAGGAAATAGAAAAACATGATGAATTTAATTGTAAAATTTGGGATGAATATGCTGAAAAAAATGCTGCTTTTTTAATGCTTGATACGGAAATACCAAGTTTAATGGAAGATATAGATAGTGAAAAATTGGCTAAATCGGCTTATGTCAGAAGAACTACTAAACCACTTTATAAAGAAAAACAGCTAAAATCATTAATTCCTTGGTGTATAGCTGCATTGCCAAATGAATATTGGGCAAAAGATTTATTTCCTAATAGTAACAATCCATTACAAGATTTTTGGAATTCTATAGCGGATATATGTATGTTAAATGATGATAATCCGATAGAAAGTTGGAATAGTTTTTTAGAGAAGCAAACTAAAAATATTGAATATTTAAATAATTTAAAAATAAAAAAATTATATTACAAAAATAATTTAGGCACTGATTTAGAAATTGAATTATCAGATAAAGCTATTTGGAGTGGAGCTAGTACTGGTAAATGGATAGTAAATTTACCAAGTTATGAAATATTTACAACTCCGGATTATAAGAAGACTAACGGAAAAGTTTATAGTTCTATGCCATTAATATATAATGGAAAAGAAATTAACGAATTTTATTTAGAATTTAAAGATGGTAAAGTAGTTGATTTTGATGCAAAAGAAGGAAAGGATATACTAAAAGAAATAATAAATGGTGATAAGCTTTCTTCTTATTTAGGTGAAGCTGCCCTAGTAAACTATGACTCTCCAATATCAAATACTAATTTAATTTTTAAAAGCACTTTATTTGATGAAAATGCTTCTTGTCATTTAGCTTTAGGATCAGGATTTGTAGAGTGTATTAAGGATGCAAAAGATGCAACACAAGAAGAATTAGAAAAATTAGGTGTTAATTCATCAAAAAATCATGTTGATTTTATGATTGGTACCAAAGATTTATCTATAGAAGCTGATACCAACAAAGGAAAAATTACTATTATGAAAGATGGTAATTTAGTTATTAATTAACAAATTTAAAACCCAACGTCTTTTAGAAGTTGGGTTTTATCGTTATATTTCAAACGTTTCGTTTGTTGTTAAATTTGTGCATTTCATTTTGGGAATATTATAGTATTTTTTTATATATTTTAAATATTCTATGTTTATATCTTGGCTTATTATTTTTTCAATTTCTCTTCCAACAGTAGTCAAACCATAAACATTAAAAATAGGTTTTTGTCCAAAAAAATCAATAATATAATTTTTATGTTCATAAGCTTCTTCATCACTGACAAATAAAGCAACTGAATTTATAAGTCCAGCCTCTTCTAATTCAAGAATATCTTCTACTTTAATGTTGTTCTTATTTAATATTTCACTATCAGCAACAATAAATGATGTTCTAGAATCTCTGAAAACATAGTTGGAAATAAAATTAAATAACATTGCCTCTTTTTGAGAAAGATTAGATAATGTATTAATTAATCTTTTAGAATATGTTCCAGGATGTCTAATCTCACCTGCTAATATTTTACCAAAGAGAAATTGTATATCTGGATTAGACATTTTCTTTCCTTTGTCAAAAAAAGTATTTGTCCAATCTTCATCTAACTCAGATTCTATTTTGCTTTTATCATTTTCTAGTTCTGTATAAGCAAAATCTGCAATTTTTTTTATATTTTCTTTTTCTCTTAATAATCTTTTTAATTCGCATGTTATTAAAGACTTTATCTCATTATCATTTTTGTTAGAATTAATTATTTTAACTTTCCCATCTAAAATTTCAATTTCTCCATTAAAATTATTTTCTATGGCTGAGTTTGTTAATTTATTTAATCTATATTCTTCAGCATCTGCAATTTTTCTTATTTTTTGGGGCTCATATAAAGTTCCAATTGCATTGCTTACTACTTCAATTAATTTAGTTGTAGGAGCTGCTAATCCTAGTAAATCTTTTATTTCATAATTCATAAAACCCTCCGAAATTTCTAATTAATGGTATTTTATCACAAAAATAAAAATCCACCAATAGGCAGATTTAAGTTTCTATGGAGGAGCCGGCCGGATTTGAACCGGCGATGACGGTGTTGCAGACCGGGGCCTTACCACTTGGCTACGGCTCCATATATAACATTATATGCAATTTGCTTGCTAATATTAATTCTAACTTATAATTAAAAAAAAGTCAATTAATTAGCCTTTTCATGTTTTAAAATTGTTTAAAAAACATTATAATAAAGTTGATTTTTATAATTGCAACTAAAATTTAACATTAAACAACCGTAAGTTGGTAGTTGCTAATAATATTTTTAGATAAAATGAACTCGAGGTGAGAAAATGAGTTTTGGTGAAATATTAACTAAGTTAAGAAAAGAAAAAGGTATGTCACAAGAAGATTTAGCTAATAGCTTAAATGTTTCAAGGCAAGCAGTATCAAAATGGGAATCTAATAGTTCTTATCCAGAAACTGAAAAAATAATAGCAATATGCAAATTATTTAATTGTAGTATGGACGAGTTAATTGGATTAAAAGATGGAATAGTAAAAAAAGATAATAAA
>JAZSOX010000006.1:0-13564 GCA_045537175.1 Bacilli bacterium | reverse complement strand
ATGAAATTATAATTAATAAACTATTTAATGGTAGTTTACTCTTATCTAAATTAAATTTAGCCACTAAATATGATAATTCAATTAATTCATTATCCTTATTTTTCTTTTTTCCTTTTTTCTTACCAGTAATATTTTTATAATACTTTCTTTTAATAAATAAATAATCTACCAAAAATACTACAACTAATAGAATAGCAAACAATATAAGTGCCGCTGTTAATCTTTCCATATAAAATCCTCCTAAATAAAAAAAGATGATACCCAAAGGACGAAATAAATTCGTGGTACCACCTTAATTGCTTCTCTAATAGTTTATACAGGAACTACCCTATAACATCCAAAAGCAAGTTCATAATATTACTTTATTAGTTCACACCAACCACTAATTCTCTTTTAAAAGCTTTATTATTACTACTCTTTCTTCATCTGTTTGCGTTTATTATATTAAATTTCTTCAATATATTCAAGAAGTTTAATAAACATTTTTATAAATAACTCATTAAGTCCAGCTTTACTTAATTTCTTAACAGCAATTCTTTTTTTATTTATTGGCATATCCCCAAATATAATTGCCGCTAATCTTTCCTTTAATAATGTTTCAATTTTCAAATCACTAATAATTTCATTAATATCTTCATTTACAACTTTAACTGCATCGATTTCTATATCTTTACCTACGCAATTAACATTTAATTGTTTTTTAGTATCAACATGTTTAACTTCAACAACTAAATCATTATCATCTACATAATAATCAAAATCAGTAACAACTTTATCATTAATTGCTACACTAACTTTTTCAGGAAGTCTAGTATTTCTAAATCTAATTTTATAATCTCTATAATCTGGTATAATACCTGTTTTACCTTCTACTGGTTGAATTGATAAATCATAATTATCGCTTGAATAAGTAAAATCAATTGCAGTTATTATAAAATATCCCTTTTCATATTTAGAAGATATACCATCATCTTCATATAATCTATAAACACTACTATTTCCCGGGAAAATATTAATTTCCATATTTTCGGGATTTCCAGTATAATTAATATTATTTCCAAGCACATTCATCGGAATAATTGAACCTGCTTTTGCAAATACTGGATAATCTTCATCTTTGAAGAAAGATATATAACGTTTATTTCCTATAAATTTTTTACCAGTTTTAAAGTCGTACCATACACCTTTAGGCAAGAATATTTTTTCAACTGTCCTATTCATTATTTCATCTTTTGGATGAGTAATTGGTGCAACTAATAATTCTGTTCCAAAATAATATTCGTTTTTATAATTTGGCTCATCAAATATTTCTGGATAATAATAATATAATGGTTGAATTATTGGCAAACATGTTTTGTGATATTTATAACTTTCTGTATATATATAAGGTATCAATTTATGTCTTAACTTACAATAATTTTTAACTATTGTATAAGTTTTCATGTCCCATCTCCATGGTTCACGTTTATAATAAGCTCCTCTTTTAGCACTAAATCTAAATATTGGACTAAATGTAGCAAGTTCTACATATCTTAAATACAACTCACTATCTTCAATACCACCTTTATATCCACCAACATCATGGCTCCACCAAGAAATACCTATATTACTAGCAGTAGAATTAAAGTATGGTAAATATTTTAATGTATCCCATCCAACTTTAGTTTCTCCAGAATAATGAACCGGATATAAATGAGATGCTTTACCACTATTACGAGACAAAATCATTCCTCTATTATTTTCTAATTTCTTAAAATCATTAAAGTGATAATAATTTAATGTTCTTGTAGTAATTTCATCTTTAGAATCTATCCAAAAGAAATCTACTCCTAATTTATATAATGGATCAATTAAATTATTTAAATAGCTTACAATAAAATCTTTATCTAATACCTTAAATGGTATTAATTTATCTGCAGGATTATTTAATTCTTCACACATTTTTAAATATCCATCATCTAAAGCATTTATTCCTTCTGAGCCATCTAAATTAAGTCCTATTTTAACACCTTGTTCATGCATATATTGAATAAATTCTTTAGGTTCAGGAAATAGTTCTTTATTAAATGTATAACCAGTTTTATATAAATTATAATTATTCTTATCTTTTTTATGCCAAAATTCACTTAATAATAACACTGATAAAGGAACTTCATTTTTATTGAAAGCTTTAACTAATTTTTTAGTATCTTCAAAACTATATATTTGATCTCTATTCCACCATACTCCAAGAGCATATCTTGGCACTATTGGAGGATACCCAGTTAATGTGAAATAATCTTTTAAACAAAGTCCAAAGTCTCTTCTATATGCAAACAAATAAAAGTCTTGTCTCTTAGTTGTATTTTGAACCATAAAGCCATCTTCGTCAATTAACATTGTATGAGAATCATCTAAATAAGCAAAACCATCAGTAGAATATAGTCCATTTGATAGCGTAGTTTCACTACCAAAGTCTTCTATACTAAATGCACTACCTTTAAAATTTCTTGCTTCAGGATGACCATAATACCATATTTTATCGGTATTAACTAATTTAACTTTAAGATTTGTATCCGGTGCAAAAGACGGACCTTTAAAAGGTTTTTCTTTTGCGTATTGAAGCATAAAATATTTAGTTGTTATTACTAAATATTTATCATCTTGTTCAGCTTTTATAGTAGGAGCTTTAAAGTTTCTGTTATGAACAAGTTCAGTCGCACCATCATAAAAATTTCCATCTAAAGAATATTCAAAACGAATTAAACGCTCACTTAAAATAGTGATACGGTAGTTTACACCTTTAAAAACTACTTTTCTATCACTTACTAGATTATCTAAATTAACTTGAAAGTGTTTTCCTAAACTAGCCATAACCAACCTTCTTCTATTATATATAGAATACCAAAGAATGAATTTTTTTTCAATCCAAAACACTCAATGTTTACTATATCTAAATTTAATGTTAACAATCATACGTTTTTCAACAAATAATTATTCTGTAGCATTAAAAAAATTCTAGATTACTAGAATTTTTTTAGTTATTAAATTTTTCTTTCATTTCATCTAAGAATTTACTATTATCAAAATAATCTATTCCCATATGATTTCTTACTTTATTTAATGTGTTATTAGCTTTATTATTAGCTTTTTCTGTACCAGTTTTTAATACGTTATATACATAATCTAAGTTTTGTAATAATTCTTCTCTTTTTTCTCTAATTGGTTTTATTACTTCACAAATAATTTTTGCTAAGAATCTTTTTATGACAACATCACCTAAACCACCTTTAGTATAATGTGCTTTTAATTCATCTAAATTTTTATATTCAGGTAAATATTCATTAAAATGTCTATCTTCACAGAAAACATCTAAATAAGTAAATACAACATTTCCCTCTACTTTACCAGGATCTGATACTTTAATATGTTCTGGATCAGTATACATTTGCATTACTTTTTTATTTATTTCTTCTTCACTATCATCTAAATAAATGCAATTACCTAAAGATTTACTCATTTTAGCTTTACCATCAATTCCAGGTAATCTTTTAGCAAATTTACTTTCCGGAAGTAATTCTTTAGGTTCTACTAAAGTATCTCCATAAATTCTATTAAAAGAATGAACTATTTCTCTAGTTTGCTCAATCATAGGAAGTTGATCGTCTCCTACTGGAACAGTTGTTGCTTCAAAAGCAGTAATATCAGCAGCCTGACTAACTGGATAATTTAAAAATCCTGATGGAATGCTTTCTTCAAAACCTCTTAATTTAACTTCTGATTTAACTGTCGGATTACGATGAAGTCTAGCTACTGTTACTAAATTCATATAATAAAATGTAAGTTCAGTAAGTGCTGGTACTTGTGATTGAATAAAAATATTTGTCTTATTTGGATCGATACCACAAGCTAGATAAAATAACGCTACTTCTAAAACATTATCTCTAACTTTTTTTGGATTATCAAAATTATCAGTTAACGCTTGACTATCAGCAATCATTAAATAAATATCATCGTATTCTCCACTATTTTGTAATTTTACTCTATTTCTTAAAGAACCAACATAATGTCCTAAATGAAGTTTACCTGTTGGTCTATCTCCTGTTAATATAATTTTTTCCATAAAAATCACCTTTATGAATGTATTATAACATACATTTTTTTGATACGCACCTTTTAAAATGTGTTATACTCTATTCAATGAAATATATTATGATTAAATACTGAAGATTTATTGAGTTATTTTTTATAACATGAAAAATAATATTGATAACAATTGAATTTAATTTATAATATAATTGAATTAGGAAGTGAAAAAATGATTAAATATGAAACAAATTCAAAATTAATAAAAGAAGGACAAATATTTGTGGCATTAGTTGGTAATACAGTTGATGGTCATGATTATATTGAAGAAGCAATAAAAAATGGAGCTTCTAAAGTTGTTGGCGAAAAAGATTTAGAATTAAGTGTACCTTACGAAAAAGTTAATAATACTAAAGAATATTTAATAGAAGTATTAATTAATGAATATAGTAATATTGTTAATAAATTAAAACTAATTGGAGTTACTGGCACAAACGGTAAAACTACTAGTTGTTATTTAACATATCAAATGTTACAAAAATTAGGTGCTTCGGTAGCATATTTAGGTACTATTGGATATTATCAAAATGATAAATATATAGAACTTAATAATACTACTCCAGATATATTAACATTATATAAATTATTAATTGATGCCGTTAATAATGGTGTTGAATACTTAGTAATGGAAGTATCAAGTCATGCTCTATCATTTGAGAGAATTGCTGGTTTAAAATTCATATGTGGTGCATTTACTAATCTAACTGAAGATCATTTAGATTATCATAAAACTATGGAAGCTTATTTAGAAGAAAAAGTAAAATTAGTTAATTATTTGAAAGATAATGCTACAATGCTTTTAAATAGTGATGATGAATCATCTGAAAAATTTAAAGTATTTGAAAATTATAAAACATATGGTATGAATGGTGATTATAAAATAGAAAAATATGACATATTACCTGACCATACTGATTTAGAGTTTAGTTATAATAACAAATCATATAAAGTTACTACAAATTTAACTAGTAAATTTAATATATATAATTATTTAACTTGTTTAAGTATATTAAATAATATAGGATTTAGTATTGAAGATATATTAAATATAACAAAAGACGTATACCCACCAAAAGGAAGATGCGAAACTTATAAAGTAGGTAAAGGCTTTGCTGTAGTTGATTATGCCCATACTCCTGATGCTGTTGAAAAAGTCATAATGGCTTACAATGAACTTAAGAAAAATAAAGTTATTACTATTGTTGGTTGTGGTGGAGATAGAGATCCTATTAAAAGACCTATTATGGGAAGTATCGCAACTAAGTTAAGCGATTATGTAATATTTACAAATGATAATCCTAGAACTGAAGATCCTAAGAAAATAATGAATGACATTATTAAAGATAATCATAGTAATAATTATGAAGTTATTTATGATAGAAAAGAAGCTATTATAAAAGGAATTGATATGATGAATGAAAATGACATCTTATTAGTTCTTGGTAAAGGTCATGAAGACTACCAAATTATCGGTAGAGAAAAAATACATTTTGATGATGCTGAAATAATTAAAAATTATGAAATTGAAAAAGGAAATAACTAAATATTTCCTTTTTTTCTATCTTCTTTTAATTCAATTAGCATTTCTCTAACTATATTTTCTAAATATGCTACTTTATCTTCTGCATCTATTTCATTAACATAAATTGGTTTACCAAATTTAATTACTGGACGACATCTAAATTTAAATGTACTATCCATAGCAAATGGAATTATTGGTGCACCAGTTTTTTCAGCAAAACTTATTACTCCTGGTTTAAAAGGAAGCAGTAAATCTTCTTTATGATAAGTTCCTTCTGGAAATATACCAACTACTTTTTCTTGTTCTAAAATATCAATAGCAGCTTTTTTAGCTTCTGGATTTTTATTTTTTCTATCAACTGGTATTAAATGCATCATTTTGAAAAACCATGCAAATTTACTTTCAAACAATTCTTTTTTTCCTAGAAAATGAACTGGCCTATTAGTACCAGCAAATAACAAATATGCATCAAAATCACTTAAATGATTACCAGCTAAAATACATCTTCCTTTTTTTGGAATATTTTCTTTACCAATAACTTTATCACCAAACCAAACTAAACCAGCAAATCTTAGAATTTTAGCAACAACATGATAACCAATATAACTACTATTTTTCATTTTGTTTATTTTCTTCTTCCAATTTAGTAAATGCAACTTTACCTACTAAAGTCTTTGGTAGTTGTTTACGATATTCATATTCTGCTGGTATGGCATATTTACTTATATTCTTTTTACATAACTCTTGAATTTCTTTTTTTAATTCCGAAGATTCTTCTACACCATCTTTTAAAACAATATAAGCTTTTGCAACTTGTCCTTTATATTTATGTGGTATTCCAATAACTGTACAAGCAAGTACATCAGGATGACTTATAATAACATTTTCAATATAAGATGGGTATACATTATAACCAGATGATACAATCATTCTTTTTAATCTTTGTTTAAAAATAATCGTTCCTTCTTTATCCATAGAACCAATATCACCTGTATGTAACCATAATCTTCCGTCATCATGATATCTTAATACTTGATTAGTTTCCTTTTCGTTATTTAAATATCCCATCATTACTGTTGGACCACTTATGCATATTTCTCCATCTTCATCTATATCTGCTTCAACATGAGTATCTAATTTAACTATCTTAAAATATGTGTCTGGAAGAGGAAATCCTATGCAGCCTTCAATATCAACATTTTCTTTAGACAAACAAGTTGCTGCAGTAGCTTCAGTTAATCCATACCCAACACGAACTTTAGCGTTTGAACCATGTTCTTTTAAATATGTATCTACTTTTTTCTTTAGTTCTGGTGATAAAATATCTCCACCAGAAATTACAGCTTCAACACACTCTAAATCTTTTTCTTTTAAATTTTGTTTTAATAAAGCTTCATATAATGTTGGTACCCCAGCCAAAAAGTTTGGCTTATTTTTCTTTATTAATTCACCAAATTTTTTTGCATTAAATTGCGGAATTAAAATAGCTTTCATACCTCTTAATAATGGTGTATGAATACATACCGCAAGTCCAAATCCATGGAAAATCGGAAGTAATGATAACACAGAATTACCAGGAATAGCTTGTTCAATCATTTCATGTGCTTCTAACGCTAAAGCATTAAAACATAAATTTGATAACATAATACCTTTAGGTGTTCCTGTTGTTCCTCCACTATAAAGTATTACTGCCAAATCTTCCGCTTTTCTTGGTTCATGACACACCCCAACATAATCCGGAGCACTACTAATAAATTTATTCCACAAAACAATATCATCATCATCTTTAGGTAATTTAACATTCTTTTTATAATTAGTTATTTTGTATAATTCTCTCATAAGTGGTGGCATAGAATCACCGGCACTAGCTACAATTATTTTTTGTAACTTAGTATTTGATTTAATATTCATAATTTTGCCAATAGTCATATCTAATGCTAACATAAATTTAGAATCAGCTTGATTAATATAATTTTCAATTTCTTTTTCACTTGATAATGGATGAATCATTGATGAGACAGCTCCAATTAAGTTAACTGCATATACCATACATATTGCTTCTGGTGTACTTGGCATACAAATTGTTACCCTATCATCTTTTTCAACGCCATAATTTTTAAGTGCTTTAGCGACATCTTCAATTTGTCTCATAAATATACGATATGTTACTTTATTTCCAAAATATTCATACGCATAATATTCCGGATATTTTCTTGATGTTTCCATTAAAGCATCAACCATACTATTACTTGGATACTCTAAATTAGCTCTAGCATCTCCATACTGTTCAATCCATCTTCTATTATCTTTAATTTTTTTAGTTTTCAATTTTTTCATCTGCTTTTCCCTCCAATAATTCTGGTCTATTTAAAATATATTGTAATAATTGTAATGATTTTATCATATAAAAACCATCTGCAATTCTCTCATCTATTGTAACACCAAATTCACAATAATATTTAGTAACATTTTTACCATTTTCTTTTACTACTTCTTCTTTTATTTCACCCATTGTAATTAAACCTGAACAAGTACCAAAATCAGTAACATTATGATATATACCACCACATTTAAGAGTTCCTATATTAGATAAAACCATACTACTATAATATAGATTATCCTCTACTAAAAATTCTGGCAATAAACCTTTTTGATCTAAGAACTTAAACAATCCAACAATCGGAACTCTTACTATATTAGGCAACTTTCCAATAATTTGAATAGCATCATTTGCGCCTTTACCAGTATCTCCTTTTTTTCTTACCTTATTAACTTTACTTCTAATTTTATCACTTACAGTAAAAATATTGTCATCTTTCTCTACAGGAGTTATAACCATTATTTCTTCTGATTTATCATTAAATTCTGTTTTCATTACAAATGACAATGAAACATCATTATGTTCATATACGTGTCTATTTGCTACAAATCTATTAAGAAGTGGTCTATTATATATTACTTTTGCTACTGCAGTAACAAATGCATGAAAATAAGTTATTTTATTTTCTTCATCTCTGATTTTTTTATAATTATTAATATATTCTACTAAATTTGTAACATCATATTTTTGATTTACATACAACTCACCTAAAGACCTTTTAGGTTTTAAATCTATACATATTTGAGCCATTCCTGTTATGTCTCTACATAATTTAGCATCTCTTCGATCACCAAATTTTCTAATTTTATTACTCATATTATATTCCCTATCTCACTTTTTTCTTCAAATTCATTAATTTTTTGTTGAATTTTTAATTTTATATGTTATAATTAATTACGTGATGCAGGTGTAGTTTAATGGTAGAACTATAGCCTTCCAAGCTATTAACGTGGGTTCGATTCCCATCACCTGCTCCATTAAGTAATTAGCTAACCAAATGGTTAGTTTTTTTATTGCTTAATATCTTACCTATAATAATCACCAACTTTATAACTTATGATAAATTACAAGTTTTCATTAATCTTCAAAAGTATACTATTTAATTGTATCATTTCTTCTTCAGTTAAAAATGATAAACAATCATTATACATTTTATTTAATGTTTTACAACTTTCAGTAAAATATTTTTTTACTTGTTCCGTAACTTCTATATAACATACGCGTTTGTCTTTTTCAGAAACACTTTTTGTTACATACCCTTTATCAATATATTTATTAATAATTTGTGTTGCTGCTGGCTTGGTAATTTTAGCAAGTTCAGCAAATTTCGTTAATGTTGTCTTTTTTAAAGAATAAATAATATCTAAATAATTTTCTTCACTACTTGTGATTCCATTTTCTTTTTTTGACTTTTCATTATCATGAAAATTTTCCATAAATTTATTATAAATATCATTAAATAAAGAAACGAAATTATTCATAAGCATCCTTTCTATTGTTCATTAAATTAATTAACTTACTTAACTATTTTATAATATAATGTATGTATCAGTCAATTTATTAATTAATAAAATGAGAAAAAACAGACTAATTTAGTCTGTTTTCTTAAAAAAATCTTTCCACGGATCTTTTAATTTCAATCTTTTTAAAGCATTATTTATAGTTATTTCATTAGGTTTTATTAAATCCAATTCATTCCAAAATATTGGCATTGATACCGGTAAATTTTTTCTTGCTCTTAAAGAATATGGAGCAACACTCGTAGCACCTTTAGTATTTCGTACCCAGTCAATAAAAATTTTATTCTTTCGCTTTTCTTTTCTAATATTGCTCGTATATTTATCTGGCCATTTACTTTCCATTAGAACCGCAATATTTTTAGCAATCGAACGAAATTCTTCCCAATCGACATTTTTCATTGGCACCACTACATGGTAACCTTTTCCTCCGCTAGTTTTAAGATAAGATTTTAATTTTAAGTCATCTAATATACTTTTCAAATCTTTAACTCCATCACGTAACTTTTTTAAACTTAATTTTTCATCTGGATCCAAATCAAACACCATAACATCTGGTTTTTCTAAATTTTGTATAACACTTCCCCAAGTATGAAATTCTATACTATTCATTTGTGCTTCCCTTATTAGCCCTTTAACTCCAGTAATATAATAATAATCTTCTTTCTCTTTATCTTTATTTAATATATCTATTTTAGAAATCCCTTCACATTCTTTTTCTAAATGTTTTTTAAAAAAATTTTCACCATTTATTCCTTCAGGGCATCTCACTGTGCTAATAATTCGATAATCTAAAAATGGTAACATTCTTTTTGATACAGATTGATAATATTTTATAATATCCAGCTTAGTAATATTTTTATCCATCAATTTATCTTTGTTAGAAATATCTATTCCTTCTACTCTAGATTTATCATTTTTCTTTTTTCTACGATTTTCTTTTTCAATTTCTTCCATTGTTCTACCAGTTCTAATGCTTGTGTTAATAACTTTTATGTCTCTATATATGTAATTTTCATCTTCGTCTTTTATTAATAACCAATTATCATTCTTAAAATGAACTAATGACCACAAGCCTTTTAATCTTTGACCTTTTAAAATAAATTTTATTGTACCCGATTCTAAACCTTTATTAAAATTTTCAACTGGTTCAAAATATCCTTCATCAAAAATCATTACTGTACCACCACCATACTCACCTTTTGGAATAGTTCCTTCAAAATTACGATAGCTAAGAGGATGATCCTCAACCATTATTGCAAGGCGTTTATCTTTAGGATTATATGATGGTCCTTTAGGAACTGCCCAGCTCTTCATAACACCATTCCATTCCAAACGTAAATCATAATGGTCTTTCCTAGCTATATGATGCTGAACAACAAATCTTAGTTTTTTATTTTTCTTTTCTTTCGTACCCTTAGGTTCATTAGTTAATTTAAAGTTTCTTTTCTTGTTATATAAAGTTAAATCCTTTTTCATAATATCACACTATTAGTTTGTTATTTATAAATGTATTTTATACAAATGATAATTTATAATAACAAAAAAAGTGAATCAATTAGATTCACTTAATTTCTTAATGGGGCGAAATAAGGGGATCGAACCCTTGCATACCGGAGCCACAATCCGGCGTGTTAACCACTTCACCAATTCCGCCATAACTCAAATAAAATAATACCAAAAAAAACAGAAAAAAGCAACATTAAATAAAAAAAGGCTTAAAATTTAGCCTCTATCATTCAAATTAACATTCTCTGCCACTATAAAATCGGCAAATTCTTCTTTAAATCGTTCTATTTCCTTTACTTTAACATCATCATATACACTTTTTGCGTTACAAATTGCTTTATAAAAATGTTTAGCAGATACTATTTTTTCATTATCATATAATGCATAAGTAAAAGCATTTGATACAATTGTTAAACAAATATCAGGATATCTACTAGATATTTCATATATTCTTTTATACTCATCTGTCATTTCTACAATAAATTTCATAAATTTCTCTATTTGAAATGGTTGATAATTAAGTTTAACACCAATTTGTTTTTCCAATTTCGGAATTGTTCCCATAAGTATTTTAACAGTAGTTGGTTTATCAGCTTCTAATACTTCAATTTTTTGAAATCTTCTTAAAAATGCTCTATCTCTTAAAATATATGTTTCATATTCTTCATTAGTAGTAGCCCCTATCATTTTAATTTGTCCTCTATCAAGACTAGGTTTCAAAAGGTTTGCAAAATCTACTCCACCACTTCTATTAACTAGTAAATGTGTTTCATCAATAAATAATATTGTATTCTCTCTATTAGCTATTTCTCTAATAATAACATCTAATTTACTTTGAGTATCAGTTTCATTTGTTGCAGTTCCAATTAAACTTGCAACATTTATTTTAATTACTGTCCATCCTTTTAATGCATCAGGTACAATTCCTTTTTGAATACGATAAGCAAGTCCTTCAACAATGGCTGTTTTACCAATACCTGCCTTACCAACTAAAAGTGCACTTTTTTCAGGTGTTAAAAGAGTTAAAATACATTGTTTTATTTCATCATCACGAGCTATTGCAGGATCAGTTATATATTCTTTTTCTGTTAAATTATCACCATAAACGTCAATTAAAGATAAAAATTCATTTTCCATAATTTCACCTAGACTAAGTATACCATACTTGACAAAAAATAAAAACAAATTATAATATTTATTACTTTGAAAGGGGATTATAATTATGGCACAACAACAATATTGCTGTGATTGTGAAGAATTAAATAGAAATGATACTTATAAAGCTTGGTTTAGTGATGAAACAAAATATAAATGTAAAGTATGTTATGAATATAAAAGTTTAACCGATCCAGCATGTAGATTTATAAAACCAATTAAAAAAGACACTGGTAGTTATTCACCATCTGGATGTTTTATAACTACTATAGTATGTAATATTTTAGGATATGAAGATGATTGTGAATTATTAACATTATTGAGAAATTTTAGAGATAATACTCTAAAAACTAATCCAGAATATATACCAATATTGCTTCAATATGATCAAATTGGACCATTAATTAGTATAGGAATCCAAAAAGAACGAAACCATGATAGATTATGTTTAGGACTTATGGAATATTTTTTACTTCCTTGTGCAAATGCTATTAAAGAAGGAAATATAGAAGAAGCAGTTGCTATTTATCAAAATATGGTAATTCAACTTAGTGGTGATTTTAATATTCCATTAATGAATGTTGAAACTCCTGAAAACTATGATTTAGAATTAATAGGAAGAGGAAGAATTCTTACTCCTGAAGTAAATAATTAAAAATTATTTACTTTTTTTGTATAAAAATATAAATAGCACATATAATATATATGAAATAATTGTTCTACCGACTAAAATTTATAAATTTATATTGACATTTTAGTAGGTTTTATTATATACTTATAGAGCAATGCCCGATTAGCTCAGTCGGTAGAGCGCACGGCTGTTAACCGTTAGGTCGTAGGTTCGAGTCCTACATCGGGCGCCATTAAGAAATTCAAAAACCCTTGAAAGTACGGGCTTTCCGAGGGTTTTTTGTTTGATAAAATTTAAAACGAGTGAACGTAAAGTGATACAAAATATCACCAAAAATCACTACTTTATATCATTTTCGGCACTTTTTTTGTCACTCATTTTTTTGAAAAAATAACCTGCAATCTCCTATAAATAGGGGGTTTTTAAATTTCAATGTTTTTTTAAACGATAATCTTGGCACTTTTTATTAACAAATGTTGTATTTTATTTAAATATATATAATAAAAAATACGTTAAGCATATCTAATAATTTGGCAATCCATAACCAAAATTTACACTACTATTAATATTATATTTTTGTTGTTTACAAGCATCTCCAGAATTACCTTCGATTGTAAAAATCTTATTGTTCTTTGTTTAAGTTGTATTTTTTTATATTTTGGCGGCTTTTTTTATGTCAAAATATAAAGAGAATAATTATCCAATGAAGGTTAATTTGTATTTAT
>JAZSOX010000149.1:0-2404 GCA_045537175.1 Bacilli bacterium | reverse complement strand
ATTTTCAACATAAACTGTTTCTCCAAGTAATCCATAAATTGAATTAATCATTTTTTCACTATCTTTTGTAGTAAGAATAGAAAGACTACTATTAATACCATGAGTAGTTTCAGTATAATTTGATTCTATACTATCATTAAATTCAAAATATAAATCTACTTTTCCTTTATTAATTGCATTTACTAACTTATCTATATTCTTATACTTTGTTATATCAAAATATACGCCTGAAAATTCACTAAATTCTTGTAAATATTCAGCAATAATTCCTCCATAATTTCCACTCATAATTACTTCATATGGTGAATTATTTATAAATCCATATCGATAATCTATACTTAATAATTTGTCAATTTCAGTTTCACTTACACCAAGAGCTTTAGTAAAAATATTAAATTCTTCCTTTTTTAAATTTGTTTCAATATTCTCATTCCATTTAACAAAATACTTATTTAAAATACTACCAAATACATCACCAGTACTATTTAAAGTATAATAGTTATTTATATCACTTAAATGATATACAATTTCTAAATTATTAGATAATATTTTATCAATATATTTTATTCTTGGCAAAATTATATAACTATTATTTGTTGTAACGGATTTAAATAAATCTTCAGTTGTTTCATAACCATTATAATTAATATTAACTTCTTTCAAATAACTTTTTATATATTCAAGTTCACTATTAAGTACTCCAATAGTTTTATTTTCTAAATCTTTATTACTATTAAATACTTCATTGTTTTTTCCAACCAAAACATAATGGTCAGTAAAGAAAACATTTGATTTCTCCGTCAAATTTTTTGTGTAATTTAAGTTATTATTTGCAGGTGTACTTGAATTATCAAAACTTACTACATTAAGTTTAATACCATATTCTTCACTAAAATCATTCAAGAAAGAATAAAATACACCACTTCCATCTTTGCTAAATACATTTTCATCTTTAACTACATAAATATTTTGAACATTATTAATGTTATCATTTATCCAAGTTCTTTCTTCACTAGTTAATTTATTTTCATCATTTAAAATATTAAATGTTATTATACCAACTACTAATAATACTAATATTATAGCTATTAATGATATAATCCATCTTTTCTTTTTCATACTACTCTTCAGCACTACTTTCTTCTATATTATAATTGTTCCATACTACTGTACCATTACCACTAGAATTTCTTGCCCCCATTAAGGTATATCCTACAAAATCTGTAGTTGATAACGAAGTTATTGTAAATTGAATATCATATACCCCTAATTCATCTTCATTAAATAAAGATATTATATCCTCAGCTACTATTTTTGCGTCTTCCATTTTAGTTGCATCTGCAAATTCAATATTTATATAAACAATCTTGCCTTTTAAAGTTGCCTTTGCTTCTTTTACATTTTCCCTAGATTCAAGATCATTTTCAATATCTCTTAAAAGTTTTTCATTTAATGGTACTTCCTCAGTTATATCTAATCTATTACCATACACATTATCACTAGAACCATAAAAATAAGTTATAGCAACAACACCAAAAATGACTAAACATATCACTAATATAATTGCCAAAACCAATAATACCCTATTTTCTTCCAATATTTTTTTTATTTTTTCCATTTACACACCTCGTATGTCCTTAATATTATACTATAAGATAAAAGAAGACGCAAACTGTAACCAAATTTGTCCAATTTTGTAAATTTACAATTACTCCAATCCATCATTTAAATATAAATTGCGATAATCTTTAGAGTTTTTCATTAATTCTTCATGATTTCCACTTACTTTAACTTTTCCTTTTTCAATAAAACATATTCTATCTGCATCAATAATAGTAGATAATCTATGTGCAACTACAACTATAGTATGATCTTTTGATAATTTCATAATAACTTTTTTTATTTTTTCTTGATTAACATTATCTAATGCACTAGTAGCTTCATCAAGTAATAATATTTTACTTTCTTTCATTAAAGCTCTTGCTATTGCAAGTCTTTGTTTTTGTCCACCAGACAAATTAATTCCACCCTCACCAATTAAAGTATCATAACATTTTGGTAAACTCATTATATAATCATCTATTTCACTTTTTTTACAATATTCTCTAACTTTTTTCAAACTAACTTTATCATCAATTATTTTAAAATTTTCTAAAATACTTAAATTAAACAAAAATGGATCTTGTCTAATAATAGCTATATTATTTTGAAGTGCTTTTTCTGAAAAATCTTGTATTTTTATTCCATCAATTAATATTTCACCTTTAGAAACATCAAAATATCTAAGTAATAAATTAAATATAGTAGTTTTTCCACCACCACTTCTTCCAACTAAAGCAGTAATTTTATTTTTTTCAATTTCTAAATTAAAATCATTTAATATTATTGATTCATCATCACTATA
>JAZSOX010000047.1:0-4806 GCA_045537175.1 Bacilli bacterium | reverse complement strand
AAAAATGATAATATATAAAACCACATAATAAACCAATTAATATCAAAATAAAGATAAACATTAAATATTTTCTATTCTTCTTTAATATTTGCTGCATATTCTTATCACCAATTAAGAATATGCAAAAATACTTTTAAAAATACCTTAAATATGTTATATTTTTAATAGATATTGAAGGTGGGATTTTTTATGAATAAAAAAACTAGAAAAATTCTAGTATGGGTAATGCTATTCCTTATGGTTGCATCTTTTGTAGCAAGTATTGCAATTTATGCATTAGCATAATGAAAAGAAGACCAATAAATTAGTAAACTTTTCAATGAATACAAACATAATAATCATTGATGATATTAAAAATGGACCAAAAGGAAGTTCATTTTTTTTATTTAAATAAAGTGTAGCTATTGCATAAGGAAGAGCCAAAAAGGCTGCGAACACAAGAGATATTAAACTCAATCTAAAACCTAATCCCGGATATCCTAAAGTAAGTCCTATTAAAAAACATAATTTTATATCTCCTCCACCAAGAGATTCTCTTTTATAAATTTTGTCACCAATTATTTTTATCAAATACATTACCAAAAATAAAGCTACTCCATAAATAATTGAATAAACAGTATTTTTTAAGCCTAATTCAAAATATCTTATTATTATAATTAAAATGCTTCCTATAACTAATGGCGAATCTAATATTATCATATATTTAAAATCACTTACAAATATTATTAAAGCTACCGATATAATTATTAAGAATATTCCTAATTTTAAGGATATGCCAAAATATAAATAACCAATTAAGAAAAGAATTCCGGTAACAAGTTCCATAACTAAATGTTCTTTACTAATTTTTTTACCACAATTACGACATTTGCCTAATTGTATAACATATGAGATTATAGGTATTAATTCATACCATTTTAATTCATTTTTACAGTGATCACACCTGCTTCTTCCTGTAATTACATTTTCTTTTAAAGGTAATCTTGTTCCTATTACTAAATAGAAAGAGCCTAAAATGGCTCCTATTATAAACACACAAACTCCCATTTTGAATAATCCCCCTACATTACTTGTTCATACATTCCGAACATTGGAACAATAACAGCAATAATAATACCACCTACTACAATTGCTAAGAAACTAATAAGTATTGGTTCAATAAATGCTTTTAAATTATTTACTACATTACGATGTAAACCTTGATAATATTCGCTAACTTTTTGCATCATGTTATCAAGTTCTCCAGTTGATTCACCAGTTACTATCATAAAATATGCAACATCAGGCACTGCCCAATGATCTTTAAAGGCTTCACTAATTTTTTCACCCTTAACAATATTATTGATTGTTCGATATAAAATAGATTTATAAATTTCATTGTTTGTAATCTTACTTAAAATATCTATACTCTCAGTAATAAATACATTATTTCTTAAAAGTGACGCAAATGTTTTTGTAAATATTGCTAATTCATTATATATAATTATGTCTTTTACTACAGGGATTTTCATCATCATTGTTTGCATACTTCTTCTAAATGCTTTTACATTTTTATAAGCAACAATTAGCACTACTACTGCTATTATAATAATTAATAATATAGTAAATATATTGTTTTGTAAGAAATGACTTAAATTAATTATAAACGCTGTGATACCATTTAATTCAATATTATTTTTTTCATATATTTCAACAAACTTAGGAATAATAAACACTAAGATAAATGCTACTACGGCAAATGCAAAAACACTAATTATTAGTGGATATGTCATTGCACTTTTCATTTGCTTTTTAGTTTCATCAACCTCTGTGTAATAATCGGCCATATCTTCTAAAGTTTCAATTAAAGTCCCACTAGCTTCTGCTGCTTTAATCATATTGATTAGAAGCGGAGGAAACATATTCCCTTGCTTTTCTAACGCTGATGAGAAAGATGCCCCTAAGGTAAGTTCATAAGACATTGATTGAAATGCCCTAGCCTTACTCTTCTTACTAGACATTTGTTTTGATAAAATTTTAACTGCATCATTTAATGTAATACCTGCTTTTAAATAAGTAGATAATTGAGTTAACCAGAATATTAACTCTTTTGTAGCCATTTTAGAACTACCAAATGATGATTCTTTAAATAAAAAATTAATCATTGGACTAGTTTTGATGCTATAAACAGTATATCCCTCATTAACTAAGAATGAATTTATATCTAATTTAGATAAACCATTCATTGTTCCTGTAATGATTTTTCCAAATTTATCTCTTACTTTAAAATAATAAACATTAACCTCTTTACTACGAGTAGCGCCAGTAGTTTGTAAATCTTGAAGTAATTCTTGATATTCTTGTTCTAGCTTTGCTAAAGTTTTAGCACTATAATTATAAACTTTTTCTTTTTTCTTTTTATTATCATAGCCATCATCATGTTGCCCTAAGGTTTCTTTTGTTCTTTTATAAGCTTTATCTAATTTCCAACTAGCACTATTATATAAGTAAACAAATAAATCATATGTACAAGCTTTTAAACCAATAAAAGCATATGAAAAAATCGAAAAGATTACTAAACATATATTTTTTAAAAATTCTAAAACTATAACATACCACACTTTTTTGTCGTTAGGTGTTGCAACATTATCCATAACTATGAGCGCTCCTTACTATTCTTTTAAATTATAACATAAATAATTGTGCGATTCCAGTACTTAGTTGCATAAATTATTAATAGGTGATTTTATGTTTGGACCTAGAATAGGAACTTCTACTTTTTCGTTTGGGAAAATACTTGGCGGTTTATCAAAAACATTGGGAGTGGTTAACCAAGTAATACCTATTTATAAAGAAGCTAAACCAATTATACAAAATGCCAAATCCGCTTTTACTCTTATTAAAGAAATGGGAACTACAACTACAAACAAAATAGTAAATAACACCGAAAAAAATATGAAACAAGTAAAAGAAACAATTGCTAAGAACTTAAATAATAGCAATCAAAAAGGCCCTACTTTTTTTCAATAAGGCCTTTTAATACCAAACACTCATACAATAATTTTATTTTCTTTTTTAGTGGTACTTTTTTTATAAGTTCTCTATTTTTATCAAATAAATATTTATAATATTTTTCATCATTACTTATACCATATTTTAATTCTTTTTCTGTTAACCTTTGTTTTTGTTTAATGCATAAAAGTATTATATAATAATGATTATTTTCAAACACTGCTTGTTCATCTACTATTTTATATCCCTTTTCATTAATTTTTTTCCTTAATTTATAATAATCATTATTACTAGCCAAAATTAATTTGTTTGGGGTTTTTTCACTTTCAATGATTTTTAAAATTGTGCTTGTTCCCATACCTGCTATTACCGCAGTATCAAAAGAAACTGGGATATCTTTAAAACCATTACTTACATATGTTTTAATATTTAAATTATATTTTTTAAAATTTTTCTTGGCAGAATTTAAAGCATTTTCTGATATATCACTAGCATATACTTCTTTACACAAATTATTTTGTTTTAAATAAATGCTTAAATAGCCATGATCACAACCTACATCCAATACTGTATCATTTTCTGATACTTCTTTAGCTAAAACTTTAATTCGTTCACTATTCATTAATTATCTAGGAAATCTCTTAATTTTTTAGCTCTAGAAGGATGACGTAATTTTCTTAAAGCTTTAGCTTCTATTTGTCTAATTCTTTCTCTTGTTACATTAAATCTTTTTCCAACATCTTCTAATGTATGACAAGTTCCATCAGTAAGTCCGAAACGTAGTTCTAATACTTCTTGTTCTCTAGGTTGTAATGTTTGTAATACTTCTTTAATTTCTTCTTTTAATATTTCATTTTCAGTATATTCTTCTGGTGATAAACTACTTTCATCTTTTAAGAAATCTCCTAAGTGTGAATCATCTTCTTCTCCAATTGGAGTTTCAAGTGATACTGGTTCTTGACTAATTTTTATTACTTCTCTAACTTTATCAACCGAAATTCCCATTTTTTTTGCAATTTCTTCATCAGATGGTTCTCTATTTAATTCAAGGGTCATTTGTCTTTGAACTCTAACCATTTTGTTAATAGTTTCAACCATATGTACTGGTACACGAATAGTTCTAGCTTGATCTGCTAATGCTCTTGTTATTGCTTGTCTAATCCACCATGTAGCATATGTAGAAAATTTATACCCTTTATCATAGTCAAATTTTTCTACAGCTTTCATAAGTCCTATATTACCTTCTTGAATTAAGTCTAAGAATAAAAGTCCACGCCCAACATATCTTTTTGCAATACTTACAACTAAACGTAAATTACTTTCCGCTAAAATTCTTTTTGCTTCTTCATCTCCATCAGCAATACGAATACTAATATTCATTTCATCTTCGCTTGATAAAAGACTAATTCTCCCAATTTCTTTTAAATACATTCTTACTGGATCATTTATGTTTACATCTTTAGTTATTTCTGCATCATCCAAGATTATTGGTTCTTCTTCTTGAATTTTTGAAGGGTCGTCACTTGAAGCTTCAGCATCTTCTTCAGTTACTACAGAAATACCAGCATCTACAAATGAATTATATAATTCATCTAATGTATCACTATCAATTTCTAAGCCTTTTAATGCAGCTGCTAATTCTTCAAATGTAATATAACCTTGTTCTTCACCTTTCTTAATTAAACTTTCTTTTCTTTCTTCAAATGTTTTAATTTCTACCATTTTTTACACTTCCTTTTTTTAATTCTAATATTTTATTTGATATTTCTATTTGTTTATTAATATCAGTTTCCCTTTTTAGTTCTTCTTTTAACC
>JAZSOX010000123.1:0-3304 GCA_045537175.1 Bacilli bacterium | reverse complement strand
ATCTTTTACAATAACACAATTAATATTTCCATTTCTCATATCTTCTAATAATCTTTGAAATGAAGGTCTATTAAAATCTGTTCCTGTAAATCCATCATCTATATAAGTATCATAAACTATTAAATCATCATGTTCTTCTATGTATTCATTTAATATTGTTTTTTGGCTTGTTACACTATTGCTTTCTTGCTTTTCATTTCCGTTATCACTATCCTCTTGAGAAAGTCTAATATATTCTGCAACAGACCATAACTTTTTATTTTCAATATTTTCATTAGAAGAATACTTTGACTTCCTTGCCATTAATTTTACCTCCTTCCTATTTTAGTGTAACGTGCTCAAAGAAAAATGTCAGCCCATTTTCTTCTTTTGTTTTAAAATATTTATCATGCACTCATTAAAAGTCTTTTTTACATCTGAATATTCAAATTCCACAACCATATCTCCAACTTTTAATATATATGGATTTTCAATTTCATTTAAAAATTTAATTATCTTATCTTGATTTTTCAAACTACATTCTCCTTTAGAGGATTTATGTTTAAGTTTATTATCTTTCAAAAAACTTTATGCTAAAATTTACCCCTCTACTAGGTATATGGCACCGTCAACACAAAAACCGGACAATTCTTGAAAAGTTTTTTATTTTTTTGTCCCTCTACTATATAAATGTCATCGTTACATAAAAAAAACGCAAATTTCTTAAACTTTTTTAATCCTTCTACTAGATAAATGGTATAGACAATCATAAAAAGTACAAAATTTTTAAAAGTTTTAATTTTATCCTCTACTAGGTAAATGGCATCAACTTTCAAAAAATGTGACACTTTTTCAAAAAATTATTATATTTTTTATCTCTATACTATATAAATGTCGTAACATTACCCCCAAAATAAATTTTTTAAAATTTCACATAATAAAAAACACGACCGATTACAATTAAGTAACCGATCGTGAAATGCTTTTACTCTTTTATCCAGACTTGGTGGCAATCATTTTCTTCACACCACTTTTTTAATGCCGGATATTGTTCTTTTCTGAACTCCTCATAAGACTTACTTTCGACATCACTATACGAATAGCTCGTATATTCTTTCGCTTTAAAAGAACTCATCAGTTCATCGACTAAATACTGCTTTTGACTGTAAGTATCAAAGCACCAATCTCCATTAACATATACTACATGCATAGTATAGTAGTTATTTGTCTCATCTGCTTTTAAACTTTTGACTGCAATAAATTTAATTTTTCCTTTTTTTAAGCACATCAAAATATTAAAGCAAATAGCATAACAATAACCTCTACATTTCTGCGACATTATATGTTCATACAAGCTTTCACTCTCTTCTTTTATTTTGTTAAAGTCTTCACTAAGAATTGCTTTTCCCTTAACTGTATATAAAGAAGAATATAACCTTGCTGATATTGATGTTTTAAATACATGAATTGGCTCCATAAACTTTTTCAAAAACCAAATTGCAAAAATGCAATAAGCTCCGAGAAGAATAATGAACTCAATTATGTTTAAAACAGTGTGCTCGACTTCAATGAAAACAGATATTATTGATGCCATTGGAATAATCCAAAACATTGCTAACATCATTAAAGCAATAAAGTCGATTTTAATTTGATCTTTCAAAAGCATTGCCATGTCTTGTTCATCCTTGTCTAAGGATTTCAGAATCGTCCTCCGAAGTATAAATTCAAACATTTTTTATCAACCTTTCTGTATTAGATTTTTATGTTTACATAAGTTTATTATACTATGGATGGCTAAAATTGTCAATTTACAGCTATACATCACTATTTTTAAAATTGTTGCACTAGTTCTATTATTAATCTATCTCTTAACTTTTAAAACAAATCAATATATACTTAATGGAGAACTTTGAAGAATACAAGATTTATCTTGATATTGAAATTTCCGAATAAAAGCAAAATAGAGAGGTTATTTTACAACCTCTCTATTTTGTTAACTTTAAAGTAAACACAAACCACCTCTGGATATTTCCAAAGGTGGTTTTGTAGTTTTTATTAAATTAAAATAAATCTTCTATTTTACAAATTATTTCGTAATCTTGATTTTCTGTTAGATGTGAACAACAATATTTATCAGACCATTCTCGTATGTAAGGTAATAATAATCTTAAAAATAATCTTGTATTATATGAAACCATTTTTATATCTTTTATATTCTCATTTATAATTTGACATTCATTTGATTTATAATAAACCAAATAATAGTTGCCATCCTTTTCTATTTTAATATCATAAGGAAATATTCTACAATCAATAGGTCTTATTTCATAAATAGTACATTTGTTATCTCTATAAAAATAACATTTGTTACTATTTTCTTGTCGTTTCATTTGATATAAATCTTTTAAAGTATAATCATTATGCATTTTAGAAAAATCTACTTTACTTGCAAATTCTTCTATATTAATTTTCATATTCTTTGAAATTGTTTCCGCTTCTTTCGGCAATATCATAGGTGAATCAACATTAGGATTACAACAGCATGTTGCACTTTTCCCTACACAATTACTACATAAATTAAATGTTCCTAAATTGTTGATGGTATTTCTAAATAAAGCATACGGACTTTGAACTATATCATCAGAATTTTCATCATCTGAAATATATGTGGCTACACCGTATAAAAAGTTCTCATTTATTATTTTTAAACTAATAGTACCACTTTCAATATCACTATCTTCTATAAATTCATAAGTTCCATTTATTATATTTTTATTTATTTTCCCGTTAAATTTATATTTGCAAATTTCATTATCATAATTAAGAATAATATTTGCAACTAATTTATCTCCATCTTGTTCAAAACTAACTTTTTCATTATAAATTTTATTGTTCTGAATAAATGATGATATCCATTCTCCCGACAGATCAATCATTACGCTCATAGCTACTCCTCTTACTTTATTTATACAGTTATTTAATCATTTCCCAACTCTTAAAATAGATACACTCTAAATTATTGTTGAATTTTATTTCATATATTCCATCAAATTCCTCATTATTCTGTTTTAAAAACCATTCTACAATTAAAACGTTATTATCTATAGCTAATATTTTAAAATCAATTTCTTGTATGTTCTCATCCTTTACATGTTGCCATTCTTGATTAATTTCTTCAATAGTCGTATAAGGTTTCATAAATGGTGTTTCTTGATAGAATGTGGTTTTAGTAAATAAAGAAACTGCCTTTTCAATATCCTTATTAAACCAATATTTTTTTAATTTATTTAACCATTCTTCTGCAAATACTTTATTCATTTTAACT
>JAZSOX010000101.1:0-3368 GCA_045537175.1 Bacilli bacterium | reverse complement strand
TTATATAAGAATATGTTATATTTATTGTAATATAGGATGTGTTATTATGGGAAATGTAGGAATAACGGATATTTTTTCAAAATTGTTATCAGATGAAGAATTTAAAAATGATTACCTATTAGCGTTTTTAGATAGATTTGTTTATTCAACTACCGATTTAGAAAAAGAGTTGGATTCTGAAAAAAGAAAAAAAGCAATTGAAAGTTTATTAGAAGCTTATAATTTTTTAATGGAACATAATGGTGGGAAATTATCACCTTATGATTTGGTAAATGTTGGTAATGCTGTTAATAAAGATGCCGGTATTGAAGGCTTCAGAAGAATTGTTGTATCTGCTGGACATTTAGCAAAATGGATTCCAGCACCACCTAGTAGTATATATTATAGTTTATATAGTTTACTTGATAATTACTATAATGTATGGAATGTACGCGATGTATACGAAAAAGAGGCTGCATTCCATATACATTTAATGAGAATACATCCATTCGAAGATGGTAATAAAAGAGCAGCCAAAATTATCATGAATGCCAATTTTGTTAAACAAAATTACCCTCCAGTAGTAATCACTGAAGGGGAGACAGAATTATATTATGAATTTATTAATAATGAAGATGTAATGGGATTCGCTAAATTTTTAAAATCTAAATCTTTACAAGAACTTAGTACTATGATGAGTTATTATAAAGTTGCTAAAAAAATTCCTATTACAGATAGTGTAGTTGACACAATGACAACCGAAGGAAGTGGTGGCCGTACATAAGCCACCTTTTAATTTGTATAAATATAATGTATAATTAGTAAAAGAGAAAGGTAAAAAATTATATTTATATAAATTAAAAGGTGATATTTATGAATATTCCAAATCATATTGGGATTATTATGGATGGTAATGGCAGATGGGCTACTGAAAAAGGAAAAAAACGTAGTGAAGGCCATAAAGCAGGTGGGAAAACGTTAGAAAAATTAGCGTTACATGCAAAAAAATTAGGAGTTAAAGTTTTATCTGTGTATGCTTTTTCTACTGATAACTTTAAAAGAAGTGAAGAAGAAGTATCTTTTTTAATGGACTTATTGATTCAATATTTTAATGGTAAATTAAATAGAGTATGTGAAGAAGGGATTAAAATAGTTTTTAGTGGTAGAAAAGAACCACTTAGAAAAGATGTTTTAGCGGCAATGGATAATATTATTGAAAGAACCAAAGATAATCATGAATGTATTTTAAATATTTGTCTTAATTATGGTGGTCAAGAAGAAATTGTCGATGCATCATTAAAAATTGCTAATGATATCAATAATGGATTAATAAAAGAAGAGGAATTAACAAGAGAAAAATTTATAAAATATTTATATCAAGATTTACCTCCAATTGATTTATTAATTCGTACAGGAAAAGAACATAGATTAAGTAATTTTATGTTATATCAATCGTTTTATGCAGAGATGTATTTTGTTGATACATATTTTCCAGACTTTTTAGAAGAAGATTTAGACTTTGCAATAGATTATTATAATAATAGGGATAGAAGATTTGGTAATGTTAAAACTAATTGAAAAAAAATAATAAATAAATTATAATTTACTTAGGATGTGAAAATAATGAATAGAAGAACTTTGGTTGAATTTGTTACTGCGTGGTTTTTAGTCGTAGCTGGTGGAATTATGACAATATTACCAATATTTAATGTTACGAATGTTAGAATGGTCTTTATTGTTATAATAGCAATTTATGGTATAATCCATTTAATTAAAAATTTCTTTATTTTAGAAGCAAAAGATTATTCTGGTTTTAGAACTGCAGTATCATGTATTGTAGCGCTTATACTTATGATGTTTATGGATATTAATGATTCCCCATGGAATTTAGCATTAATATTATTTATATGGGTAATATTAATGTCATTAACTAAATTGAAAGAAAGTGATTATTACCATGATAGAAAAAATAAATTATGGGAATTAAATATAATTAATTTAATATTATTTATTTTAACTGGCGTATTAACTTCAATTAACTTATATTATACTGGTGATATTCAAATTTTAGTGTTAGGTTTTTTCTTTCTAATAAATGGAATATTAGAATTAATGGATCCTCTAGCGGCTTATATAATGGAGAAGAAATAATTTCTTCTTTTTTTATGAATTTTTAATAATATATTTCATATAGTTTAATGTATTAGAAAGGAATGTATTATGGAAATTTTAAAAGTATCTAGTAAGTCAAATCCAAGTAAGGTAGCTGGAGCCATTGCAAACATTTATCGTGAGAAAGGAACTGTTGAATTGCAGACAATAGGAGCTGGTTCATTAAATCAAGCAATAAAAGCTATAGCAATTTGTAGAGGATTTGTTGCACCGACCGGAGATAATTTGGTAGTTATTCCAGCGTTTAATGATATTGTGATTAACGGTGAACAAAAAACCGCTATTAAATTAATTGTTGAAACTAAATAATTAAAATAAAAATAGTCAATTATTATTGACTATTTTTTACTTATTAATAATGAAATACCTTGGCCAATACATTCATATTCTTGTCCTAATTGTAAACCTGTATTTTCGATAACTTCTTTAGGAAATCTCAATCTTCTTTGAGAATCTACTATCAATCTTGTTTCTAAAAATGAGCAGATTTTTTCGATTTCAGCTTCATACTTTTTATATTCTTCTAAAGAAGTAGCATTGTCTCTTAATTTTAGAAAACGTTCGCATAATTTATAATATTCTTGATATGCAACTAATCGTAATTTCAAACAATCTTTCTCTTTTACAGATTCTATAACAATTTCATCACCATCTTCTGCATTAGTGAAAGTTGGAATAAAAAGTCTTCCTTTTTCATCTAATTTTCTAGTGCTTTTACCAATAATTAATTTGTCACCAAACATATAAAAATCCCCTTTAATTGGGGATTATAATAGCATATTTAATATAAAAAGTCAAACTAGCCAATTATGAAATAAGCGATGTATGCACATGTAGCAGCTACCGTAGACCATATTAATAGTAATGTGGTGAATCCAGCTTTTTCAAAAGGAGTTAATTCAACATCATTTGTAGTGTTTTCAAACTTTGGGTTAGTAAGTACTAATCGAGGATGCTTTCCTTTGCTATTTTCTATTTCTTCGCTGTGATTGTTGATTATATTTTGAATGATTTTACAGCATGGATTATTTATACACTCCGGATCGTATGATGAATATATCGGTATACTTAATCCCCATATTAAATTAGTATCTAGATTAGCTTCAGTTAATGCTATATCATTTAATTTTAAATATCTATTAACATATTGAGCAATAAAATTTCCTTCTTCTTTTGTAATTTCTTGTTTTGGTAATAGTTGCAACATATAAAGAATA
>JAZSOX010000096.1:0-8040 GCA_045537175.1 Bacilli bacterium | reverse complement strand
GAAAAATATATAAAAGAGTTAAAAGATACTAAATTTGATATAATTGTAGAAATGAGAATTTATGAGGAAAGAAATTTAGAAATTATGGAAATTTGGGAGGATGAAATATATGAATAAAAGATGTACTAATTGTGGGAAATTTCCATTTTGTAAAAATATTAAGAATCCTGAAAAAACTAATAATTGTGATAAATGGATAAAAAGAGTTAAGAAATGATATATAAAAATGGTTATGAATTATTTAGTGAAATTTATTTTGAATAGGAGGAAATATTATGAAAAAAATAATGATAAGTTTAGTATTGGTGTTGATGTTGGTTGGATTGACTGGGTGTACAGAAGCTGAAAGAGTATCTCATAATATGTCACAATCTGCTGATAATTTCAATGTATTAAGAAGATTAACAGTTATAAATATGAGGTCAGACAAGCCAGTATTTGAATTGGTTGGTACATTTTCAATTAAAGTTGATAGTATGGATAGTCAATTAGAAGTAACATGTGAAACTGGAAAAAATGAATATAAAAAACATTTTATAAATTTGAATGAATGGACAATGTACGTTGTTGAAGATGTCAGCGGAGCAGAAGTTGATAAATATCGTTATGAAGTAAATTTCTTACCAGAAATGATAAAACCAATCACTATTATTAGTGAGGATTAGGAGGTATAGTTATGGAAGAAATTAAAATAGATATTATGGATTTGTATGGTGGAAAGAAGAAAGTTGAAGTGAAAGTGAGGTAGGAATATGTCAGAAGCTGATAAGACAATTAAAAAATTACAAGAATTACAAGAAAGATTATATAGAGAAGATAATGA
Organism: Bacilli bacterium; assembly: GCA_045537175.1. Taxonomy (GTDB): domain Bacteria; phylum Bacillota_I; class Bacilli_A; order RF39; family UBA660; genus SIG200. The sequence continues at coordinate 7,217 of JAZSOX010000096.1, read as the reverse complement.
ATTATTTGAAAAAATAATGAAACTAGAAGATTTTATAAATAGTAAAAGAATTAATGAAATTTCAGACGAACAGGCAAACTTATTAGAAGTACAATTTCAAGCTATGAGAACATATCATCAAGTTTTAAGAGCGAGAATTAATAATTTTAATAATGAAATATTTAAAATAAAAGGAGTAAGTTAGATGAGTGATAAAATGGAAGAAGATGAAATAGATGATTTTACAGATTATTTAATTATAAGGGAGGATAGTATTTATGAGTGAAGAAGAAGTAGAACGATTAAAAGAATATGTACATCAAGAAATAGTTAGTCGTAGCGAAGATATAGCTGATTATTTAGATGATGATGCGAATGCAAATGCTGATTTTATAGGAACTTTAAAAGAAGAAAGAGAACATTGGAGAGATATAGAACGAATTATAGAAGGAAAACCAAATGAAGAATTATATATGAATTGGTGGAGGTATGGTTTATATGAGTGAATTAAGTGAAGAAGAAATAATAAAAAGATTAAATGAAATAAAACACGAATATTCTACAATGGATGGTCTTAAAATATATGTTGCATCAATAGAACGGTATTTTAGATTTATACAAACAAGAAAAAGAAAAGAATAAAGAAGCCTATTCAAAAGCTAATAATTATTTATATTTTGCTGATAGTGCTGATTATGAGGTTGCTTTATATGAAGTGATAAGAAGTTTAAGACCAGATTTAAAAGAAAAATGGGATAATAGAGAATTTAATAAATTAGAATATATTAAATTGGAGGAATAATAGATAGAAGTAGACGATTGGATTAAATCATATAATGAGTTTTAAAATAAAGAAGGTAACAAATGAAGAAAAAGAATGTAATTAAATTTTTAAATAATTTAGAAGATAATTTTGATATAGCAGAAATTAAAATAGATAATGGAGTTAAAAAGGATTATATAGAAGTAAGATTTTATGACGAAGATAAAATTTTTAGAACAACAGCTAATGTGTATGAGAGAAATATGGAGGAAGAATAGATGGAATTAGAAGAAGCTATAAAAATATTAAATGATTTAAAAGAAAATGTAGCTTTATTTCCTACTGGTTGGTATCCAATTCTTAAAGAATGTGAAAGACAAGCACTTGAAATAGTATTTAAATACATCAAAGAAGAAAGCGTACCTAAAACAGTAGTAAAAGAAAAAATAAAAGAATTAGATAAGAAAGCAAAACAAGAATTAAAAGGAGTAAAAGGGCAAGACAGATATTTTATAAAACAGATATATCATAGTAAAAGAAGTTTTTTAAAAGAATTATTGGAGGAAGAATAGATGGAAAGTGATTTAACAAAATTAAGTAAAGAAGAATTAGTAATACTACAAAATATACAATATGCACTTGATAATGTAGGCAGTATAGATTTTGGAGATTTTAGTTTTGACGATATACAAGGCTTATTAGATTTATACCAAAAGGAAAAAGAGAAGAATGAGTTTTTTCAAAAACTATTTTCTGTCAGTCAAAATAGAAAAAGAAAAAATAGAACTATGGATTATAAAAAAATAAACAGTTCTAATAAAACGGGAATGAATGGTGTTTGTCAAGATATGAGAGCAATGAAAAGAACTGGTAAAGTAAAATATAGGGCTTATATAACATTATGGGGTAGACAATTTAGTTTAGGTTCACATAGCAGCTTAGAAGAAGCTAAAAAAGCTAGAGCTAATGGTGAAGAAATGGTTAGAAAAATATTGGAGGAAGAATAGATGGAATTAGAAGAAGCTATAAAAACCTTAAATTCATATAAAAAAGCATTTGTATTTGAAACAGAACCACCTTTAAATGATTATGCAGAAGCTGTTGAAACAGTTTTACATTACATCAAAGAAGAAAGCATACCTAGAGTAGTAGTGGAAGCAAAGATTGAAGAATTAAAAGAAGCATGCAATGAACAAGAAAGACCAACTATATTATTTTCATCAAGGCATGTTTTAGAATGTGCAAGAGATGTTTTGTACGAAATATTAAACAAAGGAGTGGAAGAATAATGAAATTAATGGAATTAGAAGAATGTATAAAAATATTAAAAAAATTACAGCAAGATATGAGCAGTTATAATGATTTTATGGTTGGAGAATTTGGAGAAAAACAAATTTTAGCTATTCAAACAGTTCTTAATTACATCAAAGAAGAAAGCATATCTAGAGTAGTAGTGCAAGAAAAGATTGAAGAATATAAAAAAGTAGATAACAATAATTATTATGATTATAATGCGGATGATATTGTAGATATTTTACAAGAATTATTAAATAAAGGAGAAAAGTAATGAAACAAATTAAATGTCCAATATTAAAAATATACATATTACTTTTAGTAATTAGTGGAGTTTTAATATTTGAAATGGCAAATATTATGTTTGGACAATCTGCTAAAATTCAATTTTTAAAGCAAAGTAATGTTGAACAACAACAAGAAAAAGAATATTATATAACACGCACGCAGGAGTTAGAGAACATTATAAAAGATAGCGGAATAGTGGTTGATGATTGCGAGTGTGAGTAAGGAGGGAATATGGAAGAAATTAAAGTAGGAGAATATATTAGAACCATAGATGGAAAAATAGATAAAATAATTGAAATAGCAAATAATTATGTATTATTAAAAAGCAAAATAATAATATCAGAATATGGAGAAAGTCATACATTTATTAAAAAATCAAATATAGTTAAACACAGTACAAACATAATAGACCTAATAGAAGAAGGCGACTATGTAGATGGATATAGAGTAATAAAAAAATTAAATAACAGTCTTTTATATACAAATAGTATAGAAGAATTAATGTTGTATAACTCATTTGCACCAAATGGTGTTCAACATTATCAACCAATACTAATAACAGAAGATGAAATTAAATCAATAGTAACAAAGGAGATGATGAAATCAGTTGAATATATAATTGAGGAGGATTAAATTATGTTAAAAATAAGAGAACGGTGTAGATTTAAAAGAATTAGAGAAGTTTGGATATTATGAAGATGATTATCGGTCTTAATGACCCGTTTTTAGTATATAAAAAATATATTAAACCTTATGTGTCAATAGATATATATCCAGATTATACAATACATAAAAATAATGATGAAGTTGAAGAAATATTAAAAGATGAAAATATACAGGACTTAATCCAAGCAGGATTAGTAGAAAAAGTATAGGAGGGACAAGATATATGAAAGAAGATATTAAAAAAGATAAAGAAAATAATAAATGGGAATATATATCAGAAATTGTTGGCCATATATGTGGAACAATTATTGTTGTAATTCTTATATTAGCATGTTTTGTATGGTAAAGGAGGACAAGCAATGACAGATGAAGAAAAGATTACAGTAGCAAGAATAAAAAAAGAATGCAATAAACCTAATGAATTAATACAAAAAAATATGTTTGAAGTTGCAATTAAACCTAAATTATACAGTGATAATGATATAAAATTAGTTTTAAATCTAATAGAAAAACAACAAAATGAAATAGAAGTATTAAAAGACCAAAAAGAATATGTAATAAATGAATATGGTGAAACAATAGAAAAACTATCTAAAATGATAGATTTAATGGCAGAGCAATTGACAAGCCCTATAAATGGAAAAGAATGGGTTATAAGATATTTTAAAGAGAAAGCAGAGGGGATAATAAATGAATGATGAAGAAAAGAAAGCAATAAAAGTATTAAAAGATTTAAGAAAAAGCTTTAAAGCAAGTACAAAATATATAACTTCATACACATTAGCAAGTGGAAAAGAATATGCAGGAGAAGAAATTGTAAATATACTAAAAACATTATTAAATCTAATAGAAAAACAAGAAAAAGAAATAAAACGATTAAAAGAATATGAATATATGTATAAAGATTTATATTATTAAAGAGAGGAATATTTTATGAATGAAAAAGAAGCACAAAAAGTATTAGATGAATTACAAAATGTAAGACCAGAAGTTTTAAATGGTGAAGCAAAAAGATTATTTGAAGCTATAATGAAGATAGCAGATGAAAGAGATTTATATAAAAAAATAATAAATGAAATTGAGAAATTAGTAGATACAAAACCTTATGTTGCATACACATTATATGGAGATATTTTATATGAAAGTGATGAGATATTAGAAATAATAAGGAATGAAGATAAGAAAGTAGGTGAGTAGAATGGGAACAAAAAAAGTAATATTAAATAAATGTTATGGTGGATTTGGTGTATCAGACAAAGCATATCAATTATATGCAAAAAAGAAAGGTTTGCAATTATATAGATATGAACTGATTTTAAACAATAATAATAATAATAATAATAATTGGAAATATAAAAAAGTAGAAAAAAGAGAAAATTATAGTTTTCTAGTAAACTATTTTACAAAAGATTTAGGAGACATAGTTGAAATATCAAATGAAGATTATGACAAATATAATATTTATTTAAGTAATAAACATAGAGAAGATTCAGTATTAATAGAAGTCATAGAGGAACTTGGAGAAGAAGCTAGTGGTAGTTATGGAAAACTAGTTATAGTGGAAATCCCAGATTATTTAGAATATGTTATAGATGAACATGATGGACTAGAAACATTACATGAAAAAGTTCAAGAGTGGTAATATATGACAATCCAGAATTATTAGAGGTGGAGAAATGAAGATAGTATTTGTATTAATTATTAACTTAATAATGACAGTATTAGTAGAAGTATTTTTACTTTTAGAGGATAGTACTCCTATAAAAGATTGGCGAAAATATTTTAAAAGAGATTTTAAATATTTAGTATTTGTTTTTATGACCTTTAATTTCGGATATTTAATTCAAAATAGTTTTAATGTAAGGAAGGAGTAGAGTAGAATGGAAAAAAATATGATAAGAGGTGCAATACTTGCAATGCAAGTAGATAATGATACAAAGACAAAATTATTTAATTATTTAGATAATCTAATAGAGAATAATATTTTTTTAGATTGTTTAAAATCATCTGGTGTAGATAATTGGGAAGGTTATGAAGATGCTCAAGAACTATTTGAAGAACAAGATTATTAATACCAGAATAAAACAAAAATCTTCTAGTATTAATAAAATACTGGAAGAAAGTTCTGGTATCAAGTTATAGTCAAGAAAGCAAATGCAGTAATAACAATGCTTTTACTAATAATAAAAGTTAAAATGGATTTTAAAATCAAACAAAAGTCCTTCGGAAAATGTGCAAAATATAGTAAAAAGTGGTTAGAAAAATGTGAAAGGAGAGAAAATGATGAATGCTAAAGAGTTTGCACTTTGTAAAACAACTGAAATAATACAATTATGTGACGATTTAAAATATACAGAAAATAGGGAGTTAAGAATGTTTGGAATAGAAAAAATAAAAAAACTAACAAAAGGTATTGAAGAACATTTGGAATATTTAAATGTGATTCCAGAATTATTAGAGAAAGGAAAAGAGTAAATGGGAACTAATTATTATGCAGTAAAAAAGAAACCAACAATAGCAGAACCAATACATATTGGTAAAAGTAGCTGGGGCTGGTTGTTTTTATTTCAATCACAAAATGATACATGGAGAGAAGAACCTGTTGTTTGGAATACATATAATCAAGTAAAAGAATGGCTTGATAAATATACGAATGGAAAGGACAAGCCTTATGTTATTTTAGATGAATATGATAGAGAAATCTCATATGAAGATTTTATAAAATTAGTTGAAGATAAGCAGAAAGATGAACATTGTTTATCTAATCCAGATAATTTTACATATAACCGAAATGTTGATGGATATAGATTTAGTGATGGAGATTTTAGTTAGAAGGAGAGGAAAAATAAATGAAGTATGAACGATTTTTGAAAGATTTTGGATTAATATGTATAGCGATGCTAATATGTAAATTTCTATTAACGATTTTTAGTAGTTTTGGATTTAATGTAGAAAAATGGTTTTATTATGTAATGGGATATACAGTAAGTTTAATAATAAATAGAGAAAGAGAGGAAAAATAAATGAGAAATATATTAGATGTATTAAATCAAATAAAAGATGCGTTAGGAGAAGATAACGAGTATAGTGAGATAAAAGCAGGAATCGAAAATATAGAATATTCATTAGGTTTTAAAGCACCAGAGGATTCTTGGAATTATGTATATGATAGATTAATAGTTGAGTTCATACCACCAGAAACAGAAATAGATTATAAAGTATTATCCATTTGGACAACAAAAACAGTAGAAGAACTAAAGAAGGAGGAAAAGTAAATGGGAAAAGTAATTAAAGTTATAGATTTATTGAATATGGTAGCAAAAGGAGAGAAAACACCTAAAAGAATAAAATATGCAGGGTATATATTTGGAAGAAGTGATGATGATAGATATTATACGTTTTTTGATGAAGAAGATTATCAAACAAATCATCTTATGGAATATGTAAGATGTAGTGATATGAACGACGAAGTCGAAATCCTAGACGAAGAAGATGAAATTGATATACAAGAACTTGGAGAAATGCAAAATCCAAAAAAATGGAAGGCTATAGATGCAGATATAACTTCTATTGTAATAAATATAAATAGATTAACTAAAGCAGTAAAACAATTAGATAATAAATTAAAGGAGAAATAAATGCCTTTTATAATAGAAATTATATTATTTATAATAATATTTAATTTAAAAGATACGGAAGAAGAACGCCTTAAGAAGGAGAAGAAAGAGTGGAAGAAAATTATGGGGAGAGATTATGAATAATGAAACCAATAAATATAAATAGATTAGAAAAAATATGTGGAAATAATTTTACTATATTTCAAAAACAAGCAATTTATGAGTGGGGAAAACAATATGAAGATTTGTTAAGTAGTGAGTTAAGAAAAGAATTTAAAGATGAATATGAGAAAGATTTAGGCACAGCTGTAAATCATTTTATAGTTGCAATAGCATTTGTCCTACATTTTGGAGAAAAAACAAGATTTGGTTCAAAAAGATTATTTGAAGTATTAAAAGATATAGAAGAAACTGTCGATATGTTTAGAAAAAAAGAATATTCAGCACAAGATTATTTAAAAATGCTTCATGATGATGGAATCAATTTAAATATAAAATAAATGCAGAATATCTATTGACAAGCTAATTTTTATATGTTAAAATAATTTCAAGTAAGGAGATAATTATGAACGCTAAACAAAGAGCACAAAAAAAATATGTAGAAAAAAATA
>JAZSOX010000068.1:0-3893 GCA_045537175.1 Bacilli bacterium | reverse complement strand
AGATAGTGATAATTTATTAATTAAAATTTTACTTCATAATAAAAAAGTGTAAAGTAGAAAAAAATTACTAAATATCTCTTTTAAATATTTCTTTTATTTGCTATTATAAAATTGTCCCAACAAAAAATTTTGTCGATTTATGGCACACGAAATTTGTTGCATTAGTAACAATTAGTGTGAAATAATGAATCTGCAAAGGAAAGAGGTGGGATGTATGCATGGTAAAGTAAAGTGGTTTAACAACGACAAGGGTTATGGCTTTATTGAATACGAAAATTTAGAGGATATTTTTGTTCACTATTCTGCAATTGTTAAAGAAGGTTACAAAACTTTAAATGAAGGTGCGCTTGTAAATTTTAAACTTGTTGAAACATCTAAGGGATTACAAGCTATTGATGTAGTAGAAGAACAAAAAACTATTGCTTAAATAGTTTTTTTTAGTGCATACATAACCGGAGTACTTAGGATTCATTATGTCATATCGATGAGCTCGAAAATTCTTGAAAAGAGAAATAGTCGCAATTTCTCTTTTCTTTTGTTTTGTTTATAAGATTTTTATGTTATACTTTAAATAGGAGAGTGATATAATGAAATACAACATTAGAGGAGATAAGTTAGTTGTTACTAAATCAATTAAAGAGTACATTGAAGAGAAGTTAGATAGACTTAATAAATATTACGAAAACTCTAAAGATTTAGAATGCAAAGTAGTAGTTAGAAGCAAAAATAACTTACAAAGCATCGAAGTTACTATACCTGCTAATAAATTTATTTTAAGGGCCGAAGTAGCAGAAAAAGATTTATACGCTGCTATAGATTTAGTTGTTGATAAACTAGAGGGACAAATAAGAAAAAATAAAACTAGACTTAAAAATAGATATGAAAAAGTAGAAATGCAAGAAATGTATTTAAACTTTGAAATTGTAGATGATGAGGAAGAAGAAGTTTTAGATATTGTAAAAAGAAAAGACATTGATACTAAACCAATGGATGAAGAAGAAGCATTACTGCAAATGCAACTTTTAAATCATGATTTCTTTGTTTTTAAAAATGTTGATGAAGAATGTGTATCTGTTATTTATAAGAGAAAAGATAATAAGTACGGAATTATAAACGTTAAATAAGGCTTTGAAAAGCCTTTTTTTAATGGTCGATTATGAATTTTTTGTGATTAAACTTTGAGTTTATAATTTATGGTGTTATAATAAATAATGAGGTGGATTATGGGACTATTCAAGAAATTATTCGATAGTGAGTATAAAGAATTAAAAAGATTTAAAAGTATAGCAGATAAAATAGTACTTTTAGATGAAGAAATGCAAAATTTAAAAGATGAAGATTTTGCAAAAAAAACACAAGAATTTAAAAATAGACTAAATAATGGTGAAACATTAGATGATATTTTAGTTGAAGCGTTTGCGCTGGCTCGTGAAGCAGCATCAAGAACAATTGGAGAAAAAGCATATTATGTTCAGCTTTTAGGTGGACTTGCAATTCATTATGGTAATATTGCTGAAATGAAAACAGGAGAAGGTAAAACATTAACAACAATTTTACCTGCTTATGTAAATTCATTAACTGGTGAAGGTGTGCATGTAGTTACTACCAATGAATATCTATCTTCAAGAAATGCTGAATGGATGAAGCCAGTATATGATTTGCTTGGAGTTACTGTTGGAGTTAACTTAAGAAGTATGAGTCCAACAGAAAAACAAGAAGCTTATAGTAAAGATATCTTGTATTCTACAAATAATGAAATAGGTTTTGACTATTTAAGAGATAATATGGTAGTAAGAAAAGAAGATAGGGTACAAAGACCATTAAATCATTGTATTATCGACGAAGTAGACTCTATTTTAATTGATGAAGCTAGAACTCCATTAATTATAAGTGGAGGTAAATTTAATTCTAAAAACTTATATGTAGATGCTGATAGAGCAGTCAAAAAATTAAAAGAAAATGAAGACTATGATATTGATGTTAAAACAAAGAATGTTTCTTTAACTGAAGAAGGAAGTAAAAAAATTGAAAAAATATTCAATTTAAAAAATCTATATGACTTAGATAATACTGCTTTAGTGCATCATTTAAATCAAGCTTTAAAAGCCAATTATGGATTCAAAAAAGATGTTGATTATGTAGTACAAGAAAATGAAGTAATAATTGTTGACCAATTTACTGGACGTTTAATGCAAGGAAGACAATTTAGTGAAGGTTTACACCAAGCAATTGAAGCTAAAGAAGGTGTAACAATTAATACTGAAACTAAAACAATGGCTACAATAACATTCCAAAATTTATTTAGAATGTATAAAAAATTATCTGGTATGACAGGTACTGCTAAAACTGAAGAAGAAGAATTTAGAAGTATTTACAATATGTATGTTATTGAAATACCTACTAATAAAGATGTAATAAGAGAAGATTATGCTGATTTAGTTTATGCTACTAGTAAAGGTAAATATGATGCAATAATTAGATATGTATCTGAAGTACATAAGACAGGAGAGCCAATACTTATTGGTACTATTTCTGTAGAAGCCAATGAATATTTAAGTGGATTATTAAAAAAAGCAGGATTAAAGCATGAAGTATTAAATGCTAAGAATCACGAAAGAGAAGCTGAAATAATTGCTAAAGCTGGTGAAATAGGTTCTATTACGCTTGCTACAAATATGGCTGGTCGTGGTACAGATATTAAACTTGGAAAAGGCGTTAAAGAACTTGGTGGCCTTTGTGTAATTGGTACAGAAAGACATGAATCTCGTCGTATAGATAATCAGTTACGTGGTCGTGCTGGTCGTCAAGGCGACCCAGGTAAGAGTCAATTCTTTGTATCTTTTGAAGATGATTTAATGCGTCGTTTTGGAACTGATAGAATTAAAACTATGTTAACATCCTTAGGTATAGATGAAAGTCAAGCAATACGTTCTGGTGCATTAACAAAAAGTATTGAAACAGCTCAAAAGAAAGTAGAAGGAAATAACTACGATATAAGAAAAACTTTACTTGATTATGATAATGTATTAAATGAACAAAGAGAAATTATTTATAATAGAAGAAATGATATTTTAAATGAAGAGAGTATTCATGAAAATATTTTAGGAGTATTCAAAAATACTATAACTAATTTAGTTGAAAGTCATTATTCAAAAGATGGCTCAATGAACGATGAAGATAAAAAAGAATTAGTAGAATATGTAAATGCTAATTACTTAAAAAATAATAGCTTAACATTTAAAGATGTTGCTAAATTAAATGATGAAGAATTAAGAGACTCTATTTATGAATTAATTATAAAAGATTATGAAAAGAAAATGATTGAAGAACCTGTTATGAATGAGTTTGAAAAAGCAATTTCACTAAAAATAATTGATTCAAATTGGGTAGATCACATGAGTGCAATGGAACATTTAAAAGAAGGTATTTCTCTTCGTGGATATAGCCAAACAAATCCGATTCAAGCATACACTATGGAAGGTTTTGAAATGTTTGATGATTTATTAATAAAAATAGAAAATTTAACAGCACAATTTTTATTAAAATCAGAAGTAAGACAAAATGCTGAAAGAAAACAAACATTAAATGGAGTTGCTAATGATGGCAAAGAAACTATTAAAAGTGCTCCAAAAAAAGTAACTAAAATTGGTAGAAATGATCCATGTCCTTGTGGCAGTGGTAAGAAATATAAACAATGTTGTGGTAAATAATATAGAAAAATTCTCGCAAATAAATTTTGCGAGTTTTTTAGTGTTTAAAATACTATAACTAAGAATGATTAATTATATGGTATAATTAAGATTAGGAGATGATATTATGAATATAAGAATTAGAGATGCGTCTATTAGAGATATAGATAACGGACTATTAGAGGTTTTTATAGAGGGATATAG